>DAOVYZ010000074.1 GCA_030635365.1 Bacteroidales bacterium | reverse complement strand
TAGATATATCAAAAATTGAAACAGGACAACTTGAAGCATTTAATCAGAAATTATTATTATATGATTTTATTACTAAATTATATGAATTTTACAAACCAAACTTTAATGAAAAGAATATAGATTTTTCTTTAAAACTGAATTTTACTGATAATGCAATGGAAATAATAACTGATGAAGGAAAGCTAAATCAGGTTATTTCTAATTTGCTAAGTAATGCGCTAAAGTTTACAAGTGATGGGAATGTGGAACTGGGTTGTATTTTAAGGCCGGGAAACCTGACGTTTTATGTTAAAGATTCAGGAATTGGAATAGATAAATCTTTTCATAATAAAATATTTGATAGATTTAGGCAGGCAGAATTGGAAATAACAAGGCAATATGAAGGAAATGGCTTGGGATTGGCAATAACTAAAGGTTTCGTTGAGTTGTTAGGTGGTGAGATTTGGCTTGAGTCAGAATTAGGTGAAGGAGCAACATTTTATTTTACAATAAAACTAAATGTATTTAAATCAAAAGATACAAACCCTGATGAGTCTGATGTAGATGAAGTAAAAGTAATTGATGAAAAACAATATAAAATATTGGTAGTTGATGATGACGATGAAAGTTGCTTATATCTGAGAGAATTACTAGCTAAATTTCCAGAGTACGAAACTGTTGTTTTAACCAGCGGTTTGGATGCTATTGAATATGTAAAACAGCATTCTGTCTTTGATATTGTTTTATTAGATATTAAAATGCCGGACGTAAGTGGTTATGAAACTGCAACAAAATTAAAAGTATTACATCCGGAATTAACCCTTATAGCACAAACAGCTTATGCATTTTATAATGATAAACAAAAGGCATTAGAAGTTGGATTTGACGATTATATTTCTAAACCGATACTCCCGGAAGATTTAATAAGAATGTTAAATAAGCATTTGCAAATTGGTTTATAATAATCTATTTGTAAACCTTCCAAATATCTAATCTGCTTATATTTTCTTAAAATCATTTAACATTTTTTAACATAAAAAAAGTCTAATATTGCAATTATTCTATACCTGTGGGTGAAGAATAAGTACAATTATTTTTTTACAAATAAATTTTAGTTATCTTTTCAAAAATTAATAAATTATGAACGAAACAGTTGATGTAAAAGAACTGAATGAGAGAATCGAAAAGGAGAGTTCTTTTGTTGACATGATTAAAATGGAAGTGGGCAAGGTTATTATCGGTCAAAAACACCTTGTTGATTCCCTTTTAATAGGCCTCTTATCGGATGGGCATATTTTATTAGAAGGAGTACCCGGTTTAGCAAAAACCTTAGCTATTAACACACTGTCAAGTATTGTTAATGCTGATTTTAGCCGTATACAGTTTACACCCGATTTATTGCCTGCTGATTTAATTGGTACAATGATTTATAGCCAAAAGAAAGAAGAATTTCAAGTGAAAAAGGGCCCGGTTTTTACTAATTTTGTATTAGCCGATGAAATTAACCGTTCTCCGGCAAAAGTACAAAGTGCTTTACTTGAAGCAATGCAAGAGCGGCAAGTTACTATTGGTGAGAAAACGTATCAATTACCAAAACCGTTTTTAGTTATGGCAACACAAAATCCTATTGAACAAGAAGGGACATATCCATTGCCTGAAGCACAGGTTGACCGTTTTATGCTTAAAGTAGTGGTTGATTATCCAAAAATCGAAGAAGAAAAACTTATTGTTCGCCAAAATGTTGCCAAGGAATTCCCAAAAGCAAGTGCAATTCTTAAACCCGAGAACATTATGAACGCTCGTAATGTTGTGAAGGATGTATATATCGATGAAAAAATAGAACGATATATACTTGATATTGTCTTTGCTACCAGATTTCCTGAAAAATATGGACTGGAGAAATTTTCTGCAATGATTAATTATGGAGGATCACCACGTGCAAGTATCAATTTAGCTATGGCTTCTAAAGCCTTTGCATTTATTAAGCGACGTGGATATATAATTCCCGAGGATGTGCGGGCAGTTTGTCATGATGTATTGCGGCATAGAATTGGGCTATCCTATGAGGCAGAGGCAGAAAATGTAACTTCAGAAGATATTATTACAGAAATCCTTAATACTATTGAAGTTCCATAAAAGCCACATAGTAAAAATGAAAAAGATAATTGTACTTCTGTTTATTGTAGTTTCGAGCTTAAACGTTCTAGGACAAAATTTTGTAGGGTCTCATAAATTAGAGATAAAAAAAACGATGAAAGATGATCATCCTGACTTTTATTTCTCGAAAGAAGTTATGGGAGAAAGTAGTTTCATAAAATTTGAAGATACTGATGATTATCGAACCTTCTTATTTGTTCTGGACGATGATGGATATTGTAAGTATCATATTTTGATGTGTGATTATAGTTTGCTGAAAAATGTAGTTGACTCATTAAACAAAAACTATGAATACCAAAATAACTTAATATGGTATGACTATGTCTCAGGGAAAAATAATTTTGTGATAAAGGTTAAAAAGGAAGAATGGTATTTTTCTGTTATTACAAAGAAGCTCGATGAAAAAGATTGAATGTAAAACCAATAAAATAAATTGGACGTGGAAGCTTCAGAACTACTTAAGAAAGTACGAAAAATAGAGATTAAAACAAGGGGATTATCTAAAAATATATTTGCCGGAGAATACCATAGCGCATTTAAGGGTAGAGGGATGGCTTTTAGCGAGGTGCGTGAATACCAATATGGTGACGATATTCGAAATATAGATTGGAACGTAACAGCTCGATTTAATCACCCATATATAAAAATATATGAAGAAGAGCGTGAACTTACTGTAATGTTGCTCGTTGATGTTAGTAATTCGCGTGTATTTGGGACACAATCTCAATTAAAGAAAAATCTTATTACTGAAATCTCGGCTGTTTTGTCTTTTTCTGCTATTCAAAACAATGATAAAATAGGGGTTATATTATTCAGTGATAAGGTTGAGAAATTTATTCCTCCGAAGAAAGGGCGAACACATATTCTTAGAATAATTCGAGAGTTGATTGAGTACACACCCGAAAATAAAGGGACAAATATATCTGAAGCACTTCGGTATTTAACTAATGCTATTAAAAAACGAAGTACAGCATTTTTAATCTCAGATTTTATTGATGATGATGAAAAGTCAGGTTTGCCAAGATTTGATGAGGCTATTAGAATAGCTAACCGTAAACATGATATTATAGGATTAAAGATTTACGACAAGCGCGAAAAGGAAATACCTTCGGTTGGAATAATTAGGATGAAAGATGCAGAAACAGGAGAATATGCATGGGTAGATACAACAAATTCTAACCTTAGAAGAAATTATACGAAATGGTACAAATCAGTTGAGGAAAATGTAAATGATACATTAGTTAAGGCTGGAGTTGATTTTGCTTCAGTAGCAACTGATGAGGATTATGTAAAACCATTAATTAACCTCTTTAAAAAGCGATAATTGAATTGATTTATAATTTATGGTACAGATATTAAAAACATATAGGCTTAATATAATAACTTATATCTTACTTAGTTTAAATACTAATTTGATTAATGCTCAAAGTGTAACAGTTGAAGCAAAACTCGATACTGCTGAGTTTTTGATAGGAGATCAGGTTGGGTTGGAATTGAAAGTAATACAACCTCAAAAGGTTTTTGTTGGAATCCCAATATTTGACGCTCAACTTACAAAGCAGATTGAAGTTTTAGAACAAACTGAAAATGATACAAGTGTATTAGATGATGGGGATTGGTTAATTAAGAAACGATTATTAATTACCACCTTTGATTCTGGTTATTATGCAATTTCACCCATTCCTGTTTTGTATTACAGTGATACAATTAAATCAAATCCAATTTTGTTTAAAGTTAATACTATGCCTGTTGATACATCGGAAGCTATAAAAGATATTAAAATGCCTTATGGGGCACCAATAAGTTTTGCAGAAGTTATGCCATGGGCAATGGGAGGGTTAGGATTAGCATTATTAATAGTTATTTTAGTATATGTTATAAGAAAAATAAAAAGGAAAGAACCAATCATCAGGCGTTTTAAACCCAGAGAACCGGCTCACGTAATTGCTTATCGCGATTTATCGAAGCTTAAGGATAATAAACTTTGGCAACACAGTAGAATTAAAGATTATTATACAGATTTAACCGATATTCTTCGTTTGTACTTATGGAACAGGTATGCTATTCGAACATTGGAAAGAACAAGTGAAGAAATTTTAGATTCGATGAAGGTTTCCAATTTTGAAGATAAAGAAGCGTTTAATATCTTGAAGGAAACATTTTATACTGCTGACCTGGTTAAATTTGCCAAATTCAAACCGATAGTTGATGAACATGAAAAATGTATGAGTGGAGCTTATAATTTTGTTGACAGAACAAAACTGATAGTGGAAGAAAAACCAGAGAATACCGAAAAAGAGATTTTACTTGAAAATAATAAAAAAGAAGAAGTTCAAACACTGGAGGAGAAAAATAATTAATAAGAGTTTGCCATAATTATTTGAAGAAAAAGAAATGAATAATATAACATTTGCAAATCCAAATTTATTATACTTGTTGCTTATAATAGCACCTGTTATTGCCTGGTATGTACTTAATCATAAACGTACGCATGCCAGTATTCAGGTTTCTACTATAAAAGGGATAGGGAAAAAACATATAACATACAAGCATATTTTACGACATGTAGTTTTTGCGTTTAGGGTATTTGTTATTGCACTCCTTGTACTAGCAATTGCGCGTCCACAATCAACATTAAGTTGGAAAAATGAAGAATCTGAAGGAATTGATATAGTACTTGCAATAGATATTTCAAGTAGTATGTTGGCACGCGATTTTCAACCGGACCGTTTGGAAGCAGCAAAAGATTTAGCTATTCAGTTTATTGCGGGTAGGAGAAATGACAGGATAGGGCTGGTAGTTTTTAGTGGTGAGAGTTTTACTCAATGCCCATTAACAACAGACCAATCAGTAGTAATAAACCTTTTTAGGGATATAAAAAGCGGAATGATAGAGGATGGCACAGCAATAGGAATGGGACTTGCAACTGCAGTTAGCCGTTTGAAGGATAGTGATGCTGTTAGTAAAGTTATTATTCTGTTAACCGATGGAGTAAATAATCAGGGAGTAATAGCTCCTGCTACGGCTGCCGAATTAGCACAAACATTTGATATTAGAGTTTATACTATTGGAGTAGGAACCGAAGGTATGGCACCATATCCTGTAAATACACCATTCGGAGTTCAGATACAAAACATACCTGTTGAAATAGATGAGGAAACATTACAGGAAATTGCTCAGAATACCGGAGGTGAATATTTCAGGGCAACAGACAATAACAAACTGAAACAGATATATGAACAAATTGACCAGTTAGAGAAATCTAAGATAGAGGTTAAAGAATTTAGTCAAAAAGAAGAGGAGTATTTGAGCTTTGTTTTGATAGCAGCATTATTACTCTTATCTGATATGATATTGAGAAATACTTTATTAAGGCAAATACCTTAACTTTATTTAAAGTTCCATGTTTAATATTAAATGGAATTTGAAACTTGAAACTTGGAATTTATTATGTTTAGATTTGGAAATCCGGAATTTTTATATGTATTATTGATAATACCAATCCTGGCTTTTTTATTTGGTTTAGCGCAATATTACAAGAAAAAGGCACTTCATAAATTTGGTGATATGAACGTGATTGAACAATTAATGCCTTTTGTATCAAAAAGCAGGCCCATCCTTAAATTTTTATTTTTAGCTATAGCTATAACATTTACCATATTTGCATTAGCAGACCCACAGTTTGGGTCAAAACTGGAAAAAGTAAAGCGCAAAGGAGTCGAAATAATAATTGCACTTGATGTTTCAAATAGCATGTTAGCAGAAGATATAAAACCAAATAGGTTAATAAGGGCAAAGCAAGCAATATCCAAATTAATAGATAAAATGGGAGATGACAGAATTGGACTGATTGTATTTGCAGGCGATTCTTACATTCAAGTCCCTGTAACATCTGATTACGTTGCTGCGAAAATGTTTTTATCTTCAATTAATACGAATATTGTATCAAAGCAGGGAACAGCTATAGGATCGGCAATAGATTTAGGTATGAACTCATTTAGCCCTGAAAGTGAAATGGATAAAGCATTAATTATTATTACAGATGGAGAGAATCACGAAGATGATGCATTAAAAGCAGCGGAACTTGCGGAAGAAAAAGGAATAACAATACATACAATAGGAATGGGTAGCCCACAGGGTGCACCAATACCATTGCAAAAAGAGAATGGACAAACAATATTTCAGAAAGATGCGGATGGTAATGTTGTAATAAGCAAATTAAATCAGGGAACATTACAGGAGATTGCAAGTGCAGGGGGAGGTGTATTTATACGTGCTAATAATACACAAACAGGATTAAATAAATTATTTGAGCGTATTAATAAAATGGAAAAGAAGGAAATGGAAGAAAAAGTATATACCGATTTCGAACATCGTTTTCAGTATTTATTAGGCATAGCACTTTTCTTTATTCTTTTGGATATTTTTATTCCGGAAAGAAAAAGTAAATGGTCTAAGAATTTTAATTTATTTAAAATAGATGGATAGTTATGAAATGGATTAAAATAATATTTATTTATAGTTTAGCATTAGTTGCAGTAAATGCATTTGCTCAAAAGGAAAGAAAATACATACGACAAGGAAATAAGGAGTTTGAGAAAGGAAGTTTTGAGAATTCAGAGGTTTCATATAGAAAAGCAGTGGATTTGGAAGAGAAAAAAACTATTGAATCAGCATTTAATGTGGGAGATGCTTTGTATAAGCAGGAAAAATATGAAGATGCAACAAATCAGTTTAATGATTTAACAGATTTTGAACTGAGTAAGGAAGATAAAGCAAGAATATATCACAATTTGGGAAATTCTTTATTACAAAACAATAAATTACAGGAAAGCATTGATGCGTATAAAAATGCTTTAAGGAATAACCCGAACGATATGGAAACAAAATATAATCTTGCATACGCTCAAAAGAAGCTTGAGCAGCAACAGCAAAATCAGGACCAAAATAAAGATAAACAAGGCCAGAATCAGGATCAAGATCAAAATGAAGATAAGCAGGATCAGAATAAAGATCAAAACAAACAAGATAAACAAGACCAGAAACAACAACAGCCACAAATATCAAAACAGGATGCAGAGCGTATATTACAAGCTTTAGCTAATGATGAAAAAAACACGCAAAAAAAGGTAAAAGAACAACAAGCAGCAGCAGCTAAAGTTAAAGTGGAGAAGGAATGGTAATCATCTAATAAATGAAAATTAAATTTTAATCAGATGAAAAATTGGTATTTTATAGTATTCTTAATATTTGCAAAATGTGTATTTGCACAGGATGTTAAGTTTACTGCATCGGCACCTGAAGTAGTTGAACTGGGGCAACAATTCCGGTTAATATATACAGTGAATGCACAAGCCAGTAATTTTTCTGCACCTGCAATTGATGCTTTTTCTATTTTGGCCGGGCCAAGTACATCACAATCAAGTAATGTAAGTATTATTAATGGAAAAGTTACTCAAACATCAGAATTACGTTATACATATATTGTACAGGCTAATAAAGAGGGTGGATTTGCGATCCCTCCGGCTGAATTAGTTGTCGATGGAAAAACATATAAGTCGAATCAAATTAAGATAAAGGTTATTAAGGGAGGTGCAAGGCAAATTGATCCAGCTACCAATGCGACCCATGCCTCTCAAGGTAATAATTTAAGGAATCAAAGCCAGGTTTCTAACAAAGATTTATATATTAAAATATTTGTTGATAAAACAAAAGTACATCGCGAAGAACATTTAGTAGCTACAGTTAAGCTATTTTCACGACTAAACGTAACCAGGCTTGAAAATGCTAAATTGCCATCTTTTGAAGGGTTCATAGTCGAAGAACTGGAAGTTCCACCGTTAAACAGTTTAAATCGAGAACAAATTAATGGACAGGTTTATCTTACCGGGGTACTTAAAAAATATGTTCTATATCCACAAAAGTCAGGTAAAATAGAGATAGAACCTTTTCAACTGGATGTATATTACCAAAAACCAAATAATAGTAGGAGGTCTAGAAGTATATTTGATGACTTTTTTGGTTCGATGGAATCGGAGGGGCGAAAAGTAGTTAGCAATTCAGTTAATATTAATGTTTCTGATTTGCCTGGGAACAAGCCTTATAATTTTTCAGGAGCCGTTGGTAAATTTAAATTAAGTGCATCAATAGATAACAGTAATGTAAAAACAAACGAAGCAATAACATTAAGAGTAAAAGTATCTGGTAATGGGAACTTGAAATATATTAACCCTATTGATATTAATTTTCCAGCAGATTTTGAAATTTATGACCCAAGAGTTATTGATAATATAAAACAGACAGAGGGAGGGTCAATTGGAAATAAAATATTTGAGTATCTTATTATTCCGCGACACGCTGGTAAATTTACTATACCTGCATTTAAATTTTCATATTTCGATACACAAACCGATCAATATAAAACTCAAAAAGCAGGGCCTTTCAGTATTAATGTAGTTAAATCGGAAGGAGATACTACGGTTACAGTTTCAACAGTTTTTACAAAAGAGGATGTTAAATTTCTTGGGCAAGATATCAGATTTATCAAGAAAAATAATATACAGTTAAATAAGATAAATCAATTTTTATTCGGGTCACGAATATTTTACTCTATCTATTTATCAAGTATATTATTGTTTTTTATCATATTCTTGTTACGTCGTAAAAAGATGAAAGAAAATGCAGATGTACTTTTTGTAAAGAATAAAAAAGCAAACAAATTTGCCCGTAAGCGATTAAATAAGGCGTTGGGATTTATGAAACTAGGTCAAAAGGAAGAATTTTATGAGGAGTTGGTTAAAGCATTATGGGGATATATTAGTGATAAACTAGGAATTCCTGTAGCGGATTTATCTAAAGATAATGCAAGAAGTCAAATGTTAGAAAAGAAAGTTGACGAAGAATATATTGACCAGGTATTAAATATTATCGATAGATGCGAATATGCAAGATATGCTCCTGCTACAGAAGAAACTCAAATGGATACTTTGTATAGAGATGCTATCAAAGTAATAAGTAAATTACAACAAAAATTGAAATAGATTATTAGGTAAATCATGAAAAAGATTATTCTTCTTATATTATCCATATATACAGTACTGCTTGTAAATGCGCAGGGAATTGACACTCTTTTGGTAAAAGCAAATGATTTATATGTTAATGGAAAATACCAGGAAGCAACTAATATGTATGAAAATATTTTAAGGCTTGAATATGAGTCTCCTGTAGTGTATTTTAATTTAGGAAATGCATATTATAAACAAAATGTAATATCCCATGCTATATTAAATTACGAAAAAGCAAAACTATTAAATCCAAATGATGAAGATATAGAATACAATTTACAGTTAACAAATCGATTAGTTGTTGATAAAATAGAGACACTTCCCGTATTTTTCGTAACCACGTGGATTAGAAGTTTTAAAAATCTTTTTTCTTCTGATATATGGGCTATTGTGAGTATGGCAGCATTTATTCTTGCATTAATATTTATTTCGATATACTTATATAGTCGAAATCTTGGATTTAAAAAGATGGCGTTCTGGTTGGGATTTTTTATTATAGTTATATCTCTTATTTCATTTATTTTCTCATATCAGCAAAAACAAAAAATACTTGGAGGGGAAACGGCCATAGTAATGAACCCTTCGGTAACAGTTAAAAGTTCTCCGGATGCTAGCGGTACAGACCTATTTGTGATACATGAGGGTACAAAGATCTGGATTGAGGATGAAGTATCGGGCTGGAATGAAATAAAACTATCGGATGGTAGTAAAGGCTGGCTTAAAACAGATGATGTGGAAGTTATTTAATTTCAAATTTCAAGTTCTATATTTCAGGTTTTTTGTAAATTTACGTTTATAAAAATTAGAAGGGTTATTTATAATTCATTAAATCAGTGAGACTATGATTTTGAATCCGATAGCTATCCTTTAGATTAGCAAAATATTTTAAATGGTTAGTTTTGTTTTAAAAGACAAACCGAAAAGAGAATGGGTGACCTATCGAT
>DAOVYZ010000365.1 GCA_030635365.1 Bacteroidales bacterium | reverse complement strand
CCGATGGAGTTATTACTGTTTACAGAAAAAAAGTAAACGAATAAGTATTAAATTTTATAAAGAACTATAATAATGAAAGAATTAAGATTAATGAAAGGCAACGAAGCGATAGCAGAAGCTGCTATTCGTGCAGGTGTCGATGGGTATTTTGGATACCCGATTACTCCTCAATCAGAAGTTCTTGAGTATCTTATGTTACAGAAACCGGAAGAACGAACAGGTATGGTTGTTCTTCAGGCAGAAAGTGAAGTTGCAGCTATAAATATGGTTTATGGTGGAGCCGGTGCAGGAAAGATGGTTATGACATCATCTTCGAGTCCTGGTATTAGTTTAAAACAAGAAGGTATTTCCTATATTGCAGGTGCAGAACTCCCATGTTTAATATTAAATGTTGTTAGGGGAGGTCCGGGTTTAGGTACTATCCAACCTGCTCAATCAGATTATTTTCAATCAGTTAAGGGTGGCGGTCACGGAGATTATAAATTAATTGTATTAGCACCTGCTTCTGTTCAGGAAATGTATGATTTTGTTGAGTTAGGCATGGATCTGGCTTTTAAATACAGAAATCCGGTGATGGTTCTTTCTGATGGTGCTATAGGGCAGATGATGGAAAAAGTTGAGATAGGAGAGCAAAAAGTCAGGTTAACTGATGAGGAAGTAAAAGCAAGATGCCCATGGGCAACTACAGGAAAAACTTCAGAAAGAGAACACAATATTGTTACCTCGTTGGATCTTGACCCGGTAAAACAAGAAAAATTTAATCATAAACTTCAGGCAAAATACAGAAAGATAGAAGAAGCAGAGATACGTTATGAAGAAATTCAGACTAAGGATGCAGAATATTTATTTGTAGCTTATGGAACCTCTTCACGAATTTGCCAAAAATCTATTCAGTTAGCTCGTGAAAAAGGAATTAAGGTTGGTTTATTAAGGCCAATTACATTATATCCATATCCAAATGAGCGGCTAAAAGAATTAAGTAGACAAGTAAAGGGGATTTTATCGGTAGAAATGAGTGCCGGACAGATGGTTGAAGATGTTAAGTTAGCTGTTGAATGTAAGGTGCCTGTTGAACATTATGGTAGAATGGGAGGTATGATTCCTGCTCCTGATGAAATTGTTGAAGCATTAGAACAAAAATTTTTATAGGAGGATAAAAAATGGATGAAAAAGTAATAAATAAAGATATAGTTAAAGAAGAGAACTTAGTTTATAAAAAGACCAATCTTCTTACAGACACGGTTCTTCACTATTGTCCTGGCTGTGGGCATGGAACAGCACATCGATTAATAATGGAAGTGGTTGAAGAAATGGACATTCAATCAGAAACCATAGGGATTGCTCCGGTAGGTTGTTCGGTTCTTGCATATAATTATATGGATATAGATATGCAGGAGGCTGCCCATGGCAGAGCTCCGGCAGTTGCAACAGGAATTAAAAGATTGTTTCCTGATAAATTTGTATTTACATATCAGGGTGATGGAGATTTAGCAGCAATAGGAACTGCTGAGACTATACATGCTTGTAATAGAGGTGAAAATATGACAATCTTTTTTGTTAATAATGGAATATATGGAATGACAGGAGGGCAGATGGCCCCGACTACACTTCCGGGCATGAAGTCTTCAACTTCTCCCTACGGAAGAGATGTTAAATCTATGGGTAGTCCTTTAAAAATAACTGAACTAGTGGCGGAGTTACCTGGAACTTATTACGTAACCCGACAGGCTGTTCATACACCTGCGGCTGTTCGTAAAGCTAAAAAGGCTATAAGAAAAGCTTTTGAAAATCAAAAGCTGAATAAAGGATTGTCTTTTATTGAGATAGTCTCTAATTGTAATTCAGGTTGGAAAATGGCACCGAATCAATCTAATCAATGGATGGTGGAAAATATGTTTCCATTTTATCCTTTAGGTGACATAAAAGTTCCAGAAGAATAAACCGGAATTTCAATTTTAATTGTAAATTAAAAAATAAGAAATATGACTGAAGAAATTATTATAGCCGGATTTGGTGGACAGGGAGTACTTTCAATGGGTAAAATTATGTGTTACTCAGGGATAGTGCAAGGTCAGGAAGTGACCTGGATGCCATCATACGGGCCAGAAATGAGGGGCGGTACTGCAAATGTTACTGTAATAATCAGTGACGATAGAATTAGTTCACCTGTTATTAATGAGTATGATACTGCAATTATACTTAACCAGCAGTCGATGGATAAATTTGAAAAAACAGTTAAGCCGGGAGGTATATTAATTTATGATGGAAATGGTATTACACGCCATCCAGAAAGGGAAGATATCAATATTTACCGTATTGATGCTGCTGAGGAAGCTGCAAAAATGGAAACCACAAGGACGTTTAATATGATTGTTTTGGGGGGATTCTTAAAGATTAAGCCAATTGTTAAAATGAAAAATGTTATGGCAGGTTTGAAAAAATCACTACCGGAACGTTATCATCATTTAATTCCTATTAACGAAAAGGCAATTTATAGAGGAACAGAAATTGTTCAGGAAGTACAATTATTAAATTGACATAAAAATCATATATTTGAAAAGAAGAGGCTGTCCAAAAAGTCTTTGTGTGCCTTTGCGTTTCCTTTGCGCTACTTTGTGGTATAATGACATAATGTTGTTACACAGAGTTTCACAAAGAAGACCCAAAGTTTCGCAAAGTAGAAAAAACTACAATTCTTTATTTTAACTTTTTGGACAACCTCTTCTTTGTTTCATATAAGAATAATATAGTGAATATAGGCAAAGTATTAATTTGTTTTAAAAATCAGCTTAAATGTGTTAAAAAATAATTAAAATTACTTGAGTAATTATAAATTGTTATTTAATTTTGTAATGAAATTATAAATTGTTAATAATTATGAGTAGAAAGGTTCAAATTGATGCAACGGATAGAAAGATCTTATCTTATCTGATTAAAAATGCCCGAACTCCGTATCTTGAAATTGCAAGAGCATGTGGAATTTCTGGAGCAGCTATACACCAAAGAATTCGCAAACTTGAGGACAATGGAATTATCAGTGGATCAAAGTTTATTGTTAAACCTAAAGCTGTTGGTTTTGATATATGTGCGTTTGTTGGAATTTTACTTGATAAGGCGCATGTGTATAAAAACGTCATTAAATCAATAGAGAGAATACCCGAGGTTGTTGAATGTCACTTTACAACAGGTACCTGGGCATTGCTACTAAAAATATATTGTGAAAATAATCAGCATCTAATGAATGTATTGGTGGATACAATTCAAAATATTCCCGGAGTTGAACGTACAGAAACATTTATTTCCTTAGAGCAAACTATAGATAGGGAATTTGGTGTTTAAAAATAATGTATGATAGATTCAATGCTCAGGGTTTAATGAAAGTTTAAATGAATCTTTTATATTTTGACTTTAATTTGTACTAATGAAAATTAGACTGTAATTAGAGATATTTACAATGTATTAAAGAGTCGAGAAGTTTATTTCCAGAAACTTCTCGACTCTTTTCATTCTAAGATTAACACTATAGTTATACAAACCATAAGTTAAAAATACCGTAATAGAGTATATAGAATAAGATTATATTTTTATACGATAAAATACCGCCACAAAGGGTGCATTAGCATGTGGATGAGAGTTCCCCCGGTATCAAAGCCCGGGAAGAAATCCGGGCTTCTTTATTATCTATAAAAATACAACAAACAATAAAAAACAGTAATAAAAATTGCAAAACAGTAAAATAATATCTATTTTTATTATCAAAAAAATATAACTATGAGTATTTATAAAAACATCAGAGAAGTATTTAACGTATTTCAGGACAAAGAATCATTCTTTGCCGAGTTAGATAAAAAACATTCAAATCGGATAATCTATAAACAAATAGTGATAATTTGTTTGTTTGGTTTTATATACGGAGCAGTAATGGGTGGTTATAATAGTTTTTTGCAGGCAATGGCAGCCGGAACAAAAGTCATGATACTTTTTGTTACTTCATTATTAATTTGTTTTCCTTCTTTTTTTATTATCCAGCAGATATTAGGTTCAAAAATGAGCTTTCGACAAATGATATTAATTGTCTTAAGTGGTTTTGTTCTAGCATCCACAATAACTTTATCATTTGCTCCAATTATAGCATTTTTTCTAATTACCGGTAATAACTATCACTTTTTACAACTTTTGCATGTGGCAATTTTTATATTTGCAGGAATATTTGGAATGAGGTTTATGATAGATGCATTAAAATATGCATGCGAAAAAAAGAATATATATCCCCAAATAGGAGTAACTGTTTTCAGGGTTTGGATCATAATACTGGCATTTGCTGGTATGCAGTTATCTTGGAATCTTCGT
>DAOVYZ010000262.1 GCA_030635365.1 Bacteroidales bacterium | reverse complement strand
GAAAATATCAAACTTAAAGTTACATATACAAAGCATTAAACTAATATGTGTGGAATTGTTGGTTATATCGGAAAAAAACGAGCTTATTCAATTTTAATAAATGGGCTTAAACGACTTGAATACCGTGGATATGATTCTGCCGGGATTTCATTATTAAATAAAGAAGTTAAAATATACAAAAAGAAAGGAAAAGTATCTGACCTTGAAGAATATGTTGCCAATAAAGATATTTCGGGAAATATTGGAATTGGGCATACTCGCTGGGCAACACATGGTGAACCAAATGATATTAATGCGCATCCCCATTCATCAATGAATGGGCATTTTGTTTTAATACATAATGGAATTATCGAAAACTATACCCGTTTAAAAGAGAAACTTATAGATAGAGGTTGTACTTTCCAAACAGAGACAGATACAGAGGTATTAGCAAACTTAATTGAATACATTTATATAAAAGGGAACGTAAGTGCAGAAATTGCAGTACGCTTAGCTCTTTCAAAGGTAGTTGGCGCATATGGCCTTGCAATTATTTGTAAAGATGAACCGGATAAATTAATTGCTGCAAGAAAAGGAAGCCCTTTGGTAATTGGAGTGGGCGAAGGAGAATATTTCATTGCTTCAGATGCCACTCCTATTGTTGAATATACAAAAAGTGTTATCTATTTAAATGATGATGATGTTGCTATTTTAGGAAGTGATGGACTTACATTAAAGACAATAAAAAATGATAAGCTTACTCCAAAAATTCAAAAAATTGACTTAGATATTGGAGAAATTGAAAAAAATGGTTTTGACCATTTTATGCTAAAAGAAATTTTTGAACAACCGAGGTCTATTCTTGATACTTTTAGGGGTAGAGTTTCATTGGACAAAAACGAGATTCATTTAGGAGGTTTATTTAACGTTCTGCCAAAACTTAAAGAAGCAAAAAGAATTTTAATCATCGGATGTGGCACTTCGTGGCATGCAGGATTAGTTGGTGAGTATTTGTTTGAAGATTTAGCAAGAATACCGGTAGAAGTTGAATACGCATCTGAATTCAGATATAGAAATCCAATTATTACGAACGAAGATATTGTGATTGCTATTAGCCAAAGCGGGGAAACAGCGGATACTTTAGCTGCAATAAAGCTTGCTAAGCAAGCCGGAGCAACTGTTCTTGGAATTTGTAATGTTGTTGGATCAAGTATTCCGAGAGAAACCGATGCTGGAGTCTATACTCATGCAGGCCCCGAAATAGGTGTAGCATCAACTAAGGCATTTACTGCACAAGTTACTGTTTTGGCTATGATGGCTATGATGGTTGGATATCAAAAGAAAGAAATAAGTTTTGAATTATTTAATGAACTAATTTCAGAATTAAATGAGATTCCGGCTAAGATCGAAAAAATATTAACGTACAACGATGCTTATTTGGAAGTCAGTAAACTATATAAAGATGCAACTAATTTCCTTTATTTAGGACGCGGATACCTTTTCCCTGTAGCTTTAGAAGGAGCTTTAAAATTAAAAGAAATTTCATATATCCACGCTGAAGGTTATCCGGCAGCTGAAATGAAACACGGGCCTATAGCCCTGATTGATGAAAAGATGCCTGTAGTTGTAATAGCAACTAAAGATAAATCATACGAAAAAATTGTAAATAATATTCAGGAAGTTAAAGCAAGAAAAGGAGTAGTTATTGCCATTGTAAATGAGGGTGATAAGATTATAAGAAACATGGCCGACCACGTTTTGGAAATTCCTGAAACAAGGGAAGAATTATCCGCATTATTGACTGTAATTCCATTACAATTATTATCATATCATATAGCTGTTTTAAGAAGTTGTAATGTTGATCAACCCAGAAATTTAGCAAAATCCGTTACCGTCGAATAAAATTAAAATACTATACATTATGAAAAGGAGTTCAAATTAGATTTCCTTTTTTTATCTTTGATTATATTGTGCTTCGTAATACTTTTCATAATTCCCACTCAAAATATGTTCAAGCCACTCAGAATTTGACAAATACCAATCAACCGTTTTTTCTAACCCCTCTTCAAACTGAAGAGAAGGTTTCCACCCCAATTCAGATTGTATTTTTGAAGAATCAATCGCATAACGTAAATCATGTCCTGCCCTATCCTTTACATATGTTATTAATCCAACTGATTCACCTTCTTTCCTGTTCAGTTTTTTATCCATTATTTTACATAGAACTTTAATTAATTCTATATTTTGCCATTCATTATTACCCCCAATATTATATGTTTCTCCTATTTTCCCTTTATGAAAAACCAAATCAATAGCATTTGCATGATCTTCAACGAAAAGCCAATCTCTAATATTCTCTCCTTTCCCATATATGGGAATTGGCTTCTTGTTTTTGATATTATTAAATGCTAATGGAATCAATTTCTCAGGAAATTGATTTGGGCCATAGTTATTTGAACAATTTGTTATAACAATCGGTAAATTAAATGTATGATAGTATGCTCTTACTAAATGATCAGAACTTGCTTTAGATGCTGAATAAGGACTACGTGGGTCATACGATGTTTCTTCAACAAATAGGCCTTCATCTCCCAAAGAACCATATACCTCGTCTGTTGAAATGTGATAAAATAATTTTTCTTTCAAATTCTCTTTCCAATTATTTCGTGCAGCATTGAGTAAATTAACGGTCCCAACTATATTGGTTTTTATAAACTCATTTGGATTAGCAATAGATCTATCAACATGGGACTCTGCAGCTAAATGAATTACGCCGTCAAACTGATATTTATTAAATAACTCAAAAATAAACGAATCATCCACTATATCACCTTTCACAAATTCATAATTAGAACCATTTTCAATATCTTTTAAATTTTCCAGATTCCCAGCATAAGTAAGCTTATCCAGGTTTACGATTTTGTAGTCTGGATATTTGTTAACAAACAGCCTAACCACATGTGATCCAATAAATCCAGCACCTCCCGTAATTAAAATTGTTTTTTTTGACATTTTATTATTTTTTATTCTGAATATTTTTCTCCCAATTCCATGCCGAAAGCAAGGTTTCTTCTAATCCTATTTTCGCTTTCCAGCCTAACTCTTTGTTTGCAAATTTTGTATCCGCATATACAGCTTCCGCATCACCTTCTCGCCTATTCACAATTTTGTATTTCAATTTTTCTCCTGTTGCTTTTTCAAAAGCATTCACAACCTCTAAAACAGAAAAACCTTTTCCTGTTCCCAAATTAAAAAACTCAAAATTGCTTTTACAATTATCGTCTAGCATTCTTTTTACTGATACCACATGCGCTTTTGCCAGATCAACCACATTAATATAATCACGAATAGCAGTACCATCCGGTGTATTATAATCATCTCCAAAAACTTTTAATTCGTTACGAATTCCAATTGCTGTTTGAGTAATGAACGGAACCAAATTATCAGGAATTCCTAATGGTAGTTCTCCTATTTGCGCAGATGGATGAGCTCCAATTGGATTAAAATATCTTAACGCAATTGCTTTTAACTTGGGATTTACACTTATAGTATCTTTGATAATCTCTTCCGATATTTGTTTTGTATTACCATAAGGTGAATTTGCTATCTTTATTGGAGCTTTCTCCGTAACCGGCAACTCATCCGGTTCTCCATAAACAGTACACGATGATGAAAACACAATATTATGAACATTATATTCAATCATCCCATTTAACAAATTCATCAATGAAATCAAATTGTTTTGATAATACATTAACGGTTTTCCCACTGACTCTCCTACGGCTTTATATGCTGCAAAATGTATAATCCCATCAAGTTTTTTGTATACTTTTAAAAAATTATTTAATCTTTCATTATCACATATGTCAAATTGTTCAAAATAAGGCCTTCGTCCCGTAATTTCCGCAATTCCATCTAAAACTGATTTATCTGAATTTGATAAATTATCAATAATAATTACATCAAATCCTTCATTCATTAATTCCACAACAGTATGAGATCCTATATAACCTGTCCCGCCTGTTACTAATATTAATTTATTCATGTAATATAATTCATGTAAATAGGTTTGCTAATTTAATCATATAATTTCGAAATCAATAATTAAAAAAAGTTAATGAACCGTTAATGAAATGTTCATTATTAGAGCTTAGCATACTGTTGAGGAAATCAGAATTTTCCATATATTTGTTTCAATTAAACAAAACCATTGAAAATAAAGGATTACATAAAGAAATTGTTGTTTACAAATCAAGGAGTTATTATTCCGGGATTAGGTGGTTTCGTTTCAGAATACGAGCCTGCGGCTTTTGATGTAAACGAAAATAAGTTTCTCCCTCCATCAAAAAAAATAATCTTCAAAGTTGAGTATTCTTATCATGACAATTTATTGATTGATTTTATTTCAAAAAAAGAAAAAACCGACAAAGAAAATTCTAAAATTTTACTTAATGATTTTGTTGAAACAATTAAGCTTAAACTCAAAAAGGGAGAAGTAGTTGATTTTCCTGGAATTGGAAGCTTAACTCTTACAGCAAAAGGGAAAACACAATTTAAACAAGACCCTGAATCAAATTTTCTTACCGATTCGTTTGGATTAAAAAAAGTTCGGACTAAACCCAGTTTACACCAACATACCGAAAACAATCTAACAAAAATAGTTAATCCAAAAAAATCGTATAAAAAGTTAATTATTCTTAGTTCATCAATTATTGTATTTATTTGTTTAGTGAGTTTAAGCTGGTACTTAACAGAAGGTTTTACCGATTTTGGATTTCTTTCTTTTGGTAAAGAAAGTAAAATAGCTACATCTGAAAATAAAGGTATATATAATGCTGAAAAAAACTTAGACAGCATTGCTAAGGCAGATAGCATTAAAGCCATAATCAATCAATCAATTGATGAGAACACTGATATAAAGGATGCTCTGTTTTACGAAGAAACTGAAAAAGAACCTACTCATCCAACAAACGAGGATCTAAAACCAAAATATTCAGAATTTCATATCATTGCAGGCAGTTTTAAAAAAATAAAAAATGCAGAAATTTTCTCTTACGAGTTAAAAAACAAGGGATATAATCCTCAAATTATTCAATCTAGAGAAAACCTTTACAGAATAGCTATTTTTACTTATACTGATGAAACAAAAGCCTTAAAAGAACTCTATAAGCTTCGTCAAAACCCTGAAGTTAAATCGGTCTGGATATTAAAAATAATTTAGTTTTTCAATAATATCATCACCTTTTGTAATATCAATTAACATAGTTTTAATACCAAGCCTTTTTGCGGTATCAATGTTTGATAATGCATCGTCAATAAATAAAGTTTCATGCGGATTCAATTTACTATCATTTAAAACATATTCGTAAACCTCTTTATCAGGTTTTCGCATTCCAATTTTATATGAGTAATAAGCTTTTTCAAACAAACTATCTAATTCAAACCCATATTGATTCTCTAAATCATTGTTATACTGATTAAAATGAATAATATTAGTATTACTTAAAAGAAACAATCTGTACTTATTCTTCAAGTTTTGAATCAGTTTTATTCTTTTTGGAGGAAAATCAAGTAACATAGCTCGCCAAGCTTTAT
>DAOVYZ010000362.1 GCA_030635365.1 Bacteroidales bacterium | reverse complement strand
TTAAATCTTGACTAAGTTATGAAAATTGGGATAATAATTGGCAGAATTGGCGGGGTAGATGGTGTTGCTTTAGAAACAGAAAAATGGATTGAAGTACTTCAAAAAATGGGCCATGAGATATTCATTATTTCCGGACAATTTGAAGGCCGGAAGATGGATTGCCTGCATGAAACTTGTGTTCCGGAAATGTCGTTTTTCTCTCCTGAAAGTTTCTGGGAACAAAAAAAGGCTTTTTTTCATCCCGATTTTGATCAGGATGATCTACTGGATCATTTAAATCTTTATGCCGAAGTTATTAAAATTAAAATTGTTGAGTGGATCAATAATAATAAAATAGATTTACTTATATTGGAAAATGCATCAGCTTTACCATCTCATATTTCAATGGCTATAGCCATTAAAAATGCTGTTATTAAAACAGGAAAACCAATTATTACTCATGATCATGATTTTGCCTGGGAACGTGGAGACAGGTACGTATCACCTCATCCTAAAATTAATGAATTTGTTGAAAATGAGTTTCCTCTTCGTTTACCAAACAGCTATCATGCTGTTATTAATTTACATGCGCAAGAAACAATCAAAACCCGATTTGATAGAGATTCGATTGTTGTTCCAAATGTTATGAATTTTGACATGCCGTTTGCGCAGATTAATGGTCATAATAAAAATTTGAAGGCGGAACTTGGCCTAACAGAAAAAGATATCCTTCTTTTTCAAATTACTCGTATTGTAAAAAGAAAGGGTATTGAAACAGCTATTAAGCTAATTGATAAATTGAATGACCACCATATAAAATTGATTATTACGGGTAATTATGCGGATGATGCAGAAAGTGTTTATTATATGGAGCTTGTAGATTTAATTCATGAATTAAAATTAAGTAAACAAGTACAATTTGCATATCACAATTTTTCTTCAAAAATGCACAAAGGAACCTTAAATGAAAAAGTTTATTCTCTTTCTGATGCCTATGCACATGCCAGAGCATGTACTTACTTTAGTGTTTATGAGGGTTTCGGAAATGCATTTGTAGAAGCTGTTTTAGCAAAACGGCCAATATTTGTTAATAATTATAAACCTGTTTATTGGCCAGACATTGGAAGTAAAGGCTTCAAAGCAGTAATGCTTGAAGATAATATTCTGACTGAAAAAGCAACTCAGGAAATGCATGAAGTAATATATAATGATAAATTAAACAAAGAGGTATCCGAACATAATTTTGAATTAGGGAAAAAATATTTTTCTTATTATACTCTTGAAGAAAAACTTAATGACTTAATAAAAATATTTTTTTAGATATATAAAAAATCCTCAATAATATTATCTGAAATAATTTTCCCTTTTTTTGTTAAAACAAAATTTTGTTTTTTATTTATCATCAAATTTTGTTTTATGTATTTTTTTGTTTTATTCAAAAAATAATTTAAATAAGAATTTCCAAACCCGTTTTTTAATTTCGAAATATTAATTCCCCACATTGTTCTCAAAGAAGTAATCACATAATCGTTGTATTTTTCTTTTTTTGTTAATTTTTCTTTTTCGAACGGTATTTTTCCCTGTAATATTGAAGATAAATATCCTTGAAGATTTCTAATATTCCATTGTCGAGAAGTTAAATTATAAGAATGCGCAGAAGGTCCTAATCCTAAATACTTTACATTCATCCAATAATTTGTGTTATGTAACGAAATAAATCCATCTTTTGCAAAATTTGAAATTTCATAATGTAAATACCCGTTTTCCTCCAATTTTTCTGTTAATAATTCAAATTGGTTTAAACTTTCATCTTCTGTTGGCAATTTCAGTTTTTGATTATTTAAAAGTTTATAAAAAATTGTTTTTGGTTCAATTGTTAAATGATAAGCAGAAATATGCTGTATTTTTAAATTCAGTATTTTGTTAATATCGGATTCCCATGTTTTTAATGTTAAACCCGGTAGGTCATATATTAAATCCACACTAATATTTCTAAATCCTATTTTTTGTGAATCCTTTATTGCACTTAATGCCTGATTAGCAGCATGCTTGCGTTTCATGAGTTTCAATAAAGAATCTTCAAAAGACTGAATACCCACACTTAATCGATTAATTCCCAAATTTTTAAGAGACATTAAATAATTTAATGCCATATCATCAGGATTGGTTTCAAAAGTAATTTCACAGTTCTTTCCAATTTTAAAATATTTATACAAACTAGTAAGTATTTTTTCTATTTGCATATTATCCAAAATTGATGGGGTACCTCCTCCAAAATATATAGTTTGAATTTCTTCATCACCAAGAAAATTTTTTTGTAATGCTGCTTCTTTACAAATAGCATTTACAAAGTCATCCATGAGTTTTGTATTTGCAATTGAATAAAAATCACAGTATGCACATTTTTGCTTACAAAATGGTATGTGTAAATAAATTCCTGACAACTAAAGTTTAATTTTTTATATAACCTATTACTGCATTTGAAACTGCCCTCGCCTCCGATGGTAAAGAATATACATTTTTTTCATAATTACTATTGTATGGAGAAATATTTAGTGTTTCTCCATTTACAACAAGAGTACTACTTCCTCCAGGGTCAAACCCCATAGCTTTTACTATATTAAACTTTTTAAGAATTTCTGCCATATTATTATGCGTCGCTCCTACCGATTCTCTTATTCTTCCATTAATTGCCAGCACCACTAAATTATTTTCATTATCAATTCCTGCTGCAATTTTAGGGCCTCGCATATCGGTATAATCTAATCGTGCTGCTTGAGTTTTTATAGAATTATTTGTTTTCCATCCCTCCTCCTCCATATTCAAAACTATTTTCCCTTCATCAATTAACATTGGACCAGCTTCAATAGCATAATCAATATTTTCCATTCCTTTAACAATTATATCCAGTTCATTTCCAATTTTCCAAACTTTTGGAAACTTATCTAAAGGAATCACCAAAGTTAATCCCACCGGAATAATTTTAATATTCTCTTTATTAACTACTTGTATTATTTCCTTAATAACATTTCCCGCCAATCTGACTACAACACTTTTTTCGATTGTAATCTCTTCTTCGTGATATAATAAATCATAATAAGCTAATTTTTTAGATTCTTCTTTTATATTATATTGACCCTCAAGAAACTCTATACTGTCTGTTCCACGTGAAACACTGATGCCTTTTGAACAATTTACTCTACAGATATCAACAACATCTTTTTTAAATACCAGGGCTGGTTTGTTAAATAGTGGCGCACTCAACATTTTGCCATTAGTCATTAACAATCCTAATGGTGATCCTATATATGATTCTGGCAATCCTAACTTTCCAACTAATTCAGCATTAAGAATATACCCCCCATTCCAAGCTAATTTAGCAGTATTGTTTGTCTCTTTTTCAAAATCCTTAATAAATTGAGTAACCGGCTTTGTTTTTTTACTTGATAAAGCAACAAAATTCCATCGTTTGCTCTTATCAAAATATGCCTTTGCAATAACACCATTCCATGGCATGCCATCATCATAAACACCACTGACATAGTCAAAATCCACCACATCTTTTTTCTTTTCCCTATTCATTAAATCACCAATTACCTTTTTTATAGGTGACATTTTTGTTATGGCATCTTTCCGGAGAATTTCAAGGACTTTATCCTCTCCATAATTTTCACATACCTTTTTATACTCACTTCCTTTTATATAATTATTGAAATCTTTTGCAGTTTGTATTGGTGTAGGATATGTTAATGTAGGACGTATACCTGCAGGAACAAATTGGATATAACCACTATTTAATGGTATTCCCAAAATTGATTCTGTTAATTTATCTTCAACTTTTCCAATATGAAACCGATCTATATCAACAATATCTGTCATTACAGAAGATTCTTTTCGGTTCGAAACAATGAATCCTTTTTCTTCTTTTACTTTCTTGAGAATTGCTAAACCTTCATTACCAATTTGATTAAAATGTATTCCTATGCATAATTGATCGATATTAACTAACCGTAAAATATTATATTTATATAACAATTTTATTTCTTCGTCTTTTCCCCCTAAAATAAAAGATTCAATACTTTGCCTATTGTATTTTTCTATTGTGGTTTTTTTACTTATCATAATATATATAGGCGAAATATATTGAGCAAAATTGGCTAATATTTCTTCTGTCAATTCAACATCAATACTCAATTCAAACCTCGATCTAATTGGTTGTAAAGCAAAAAATTCAAGTTCGTTTTTAATATTTTCTCCCGGAAAATATACAATGGGTAAATTCGATTGAAATTTATGTATTAATAATTTTCTATCGTCTATTCCTAAATATGTACTTGATGTTAACTGAGACAATGCAAGATCAATATCAGTAAAGAAATGTGCATTAGTATCAATTTCTAGTTTATCTTTA
>DAOVYZ010000298.1 GCA_030635365.1 Bacteroidales bacterium | reverse complement strand
TATTTTACTGCTTTTTTTCTCCAAATTTTATCGATGCCTAAAGAAAGGAAATGATTTAGAAAATCGTAGCGTTTTGCAATACTATTGAACATTTGAGCAACTTGTTCCTTTTTGCCCAATGTATTATCCTTATATGGCTTAATTACCAATTAATTATTCTTCTTTAAGAATTTTTTCTAAAGCACCATCATATAGCTTTTTAATATCATTAATAAACCCATATGAATTATCATCTATTCTTAATTCCGATTTTGTTACATGCCCTAATGCATAAAAAGGAACATTCTTTTCTATCATATAATCAATAAAATGATCCTCATTTGTAGGCGAAACCGTAACTACAACTCTACTTTGTGATTCTCCAAACAGAAATGCATCTTTTCGAATTTCCGCATCAGGTGTTACATCAAAACCAAATCCTTTAACCATTGCTGACTCTACCAGAGTTGTAAACAATCCTCCATCGGCAATATCATGTGCAGAAAGAATCAGGTTCTTTTTAATTAAACCCTTAACTGCTTCATGTACTTCATGTTCTTCCTCTAAATCGAAAAATGGCACAGGTGATTCTTCAACCTGATGAATATAATTAAGATATTCGGAAGAATTTATGTCATTTCTTGATTTACCAATTACATATATCATATCACCTTTATTCTTAAAAGTAATTGACATTTGATTGTTTTTATCTTCAATTAATCCAATCATACCTATTGTTGGTGTTGGATTTATCGGTTCCTTTCTTCCATCAATCTGCATTTGGTTATAAAAGCTTACATTACCTCCGGTAACGGGGGTATTAAACTTTTTACAAGCATGCCCCATGCCTTTAATTGCATTAACAAATTGCCAATATGCTTCCGGATTATACGGATTCCCAAAATTCAAGCAATTCGTTATAGCAAGTGGTATTCCTCCGGAACATACTATATTACGTGCTGCTTCGGAAACAGCAATTGCTGTACCTTTTTCAGGGTCGGCTTTTACGTAACGGGAATTACAATCAACTGTCATTGCTAATGCCTTGTTTGTGCCCTTAATATTATAGATTCCGGCATCGGAAGGAAAGTTTGTACTCATATTACCGGTACCGACCATTGTATCATATTGCTCTATTACCCATTTCTTTGAAGCTATATTAGGGCTCTGAAGTAATTTCAATGCTGTTTCGCGATAATCTTCAGGTTCATGAATTGAATCTATACTAAATTTTTGATATTCTTTATAATATGCCGGTTCTTTATATTCTCTATCGTAAATTGGCGCACCGCCACCTAAAACTAATGTTGATGCAGGAACCTCTGCTACCAATTCATCGTGCATATAAAAGTACAGTTTGTCTTCATTAATCACCTCGCCAATAATTTCACAGTTCAAATCCCACTTATCAAATATTTTTTCTACAATCGCCTCTTTCCCTTTTTCAACAACTACAAGCATTCTTTCCTGCGATTCTGATAATAATATTTCGAAAGGTACCATGTCTTGCTGGCGCAAAGGGACATTATCTAAATTTATTTTCATTCCATGTGCCCCTTTTTCCGACATTTCGGATGTAGAGCATATAATACCGGCTGCACCCATATCCTGCATACCAACTACTGCACCACTTTTATTTAATTCTAATGTTGCTTCCATAAGAAGTTTTTCCATGAACGGATCTCCTACCTGAACTGATGGCAAATCATCTGCCGAGTTTTCGGTCAAATCTGCCGAAGCAAATGTAGCCCCATGTATTCCATCTTTACCTGTTGATGAACCAACTATATAAACCGGATTCCCAACGCCCTTTGCAATTGCCGAGATAGTATCATCTTTTTCCATTATGCCAACTGACATTGCATTGACCAATGGGTTGGTATTGTAACATTTATCGAACATTACTTCGCCGCCTAAAACCGGTATTCCGAATGCATTTCCATAATCGCCAATTCCTTTTACAACACCTTTTAAGTGCCATTTGGTTCTATCCAGGCTAATGTCGCCAAATCGTAATGAGTTTAATTGTGCTACCGGGCGGGCCCCCATTGTAAAAATATCCCTGTTAATTCCTCCAACACCAGTTGCTGCACCCTGGTATGGCTCAACTGCCGAAGGATGATTATGCGATTCTATTTTAAATGCACATGCCAGTCCATCTCCAATATCTACTAATCCTGCATTTTCCTGCCCTGCTTCTACTAATAGTTGTTTTCCTGTTCGGGGTAATGTCTTCAACCACTTAATTGAGTTTTTGTACGAAGCATGTTCCGACCACATTACTGAATAAATACTTAACTCTGTAAAATTGGGGGCCCGCCCCATGTATTCTTTTATTTTTTCAAACTATCCCGGGAGTAATCCTAATTGTTCAGCTGTCTCTACAGTAACTTCCATTTTAAAAAACTTTAATGTGTTAAATAGTTGGTTAAAGACATAGCAAATATAATATAGTCTGTACAAAAAATTGTTAAAATTCAAATAACAAATTCCAATTAAATATTAACAAGTATGTTACAATCTTTATTTTGATTTGTTTTAAGTTGCTCTAATCCTCATTACTTATTTTTCTTAATTCCGATTAATAATTTATCAAATTTTGATTTAAATTTGAGAGTCTAAAAAAACAATAAATCATGAATAAAATAGCACTTATAACAGGGGCAACATCAGGCATAGGAAGAGCAACTGCAATTACTTTAGCTCAAAATAATTTTGATGTTATTATTACCGGTAGAAGAATTGGGTTACTGAAAGATCTCAATAAAGAATTAAAGGGAAAATCGACTAGTAAAGTTTGTGTTTTAAATTTTGATGTTAGGAACAAAGAAGAAGTTGATAATGCTATTGATAGTTTAACTGATTTTTGGAAAAATATTGATGTTTTAGTTAACAATGCAGGGCTTGCTGTTGGTTTAGAGCATATTCATGAGGGAGTTTGATGACTGGGAGCGTATGATTGATACTAACATTAAAGGCTTACTTTATATTACCAGGAAAGTTGCCCCGCTGATGGTGAAGAAAAAACAAGGGCACATTATTAATATTGGCTCTACTGCCGGGAAAGAAACTTACGAAAAAGGAAATGTATATTGCGGAACTAAGCATGCTGTTGACGCTATTACTAAAGGAATGCGCATTGATATGTTAAAACATAATATTAAAGTTACTGCTATTAATCCGGGCATGGTTGAGACCGAATTCTCATTAGTACGATTTAAAGGTGATAAAAATAAATCCGGCAAGGTATATCAGGGTTTTACCCCGCTCTACGGAAAGGATATTGCCGATGCAATTTTGTATGTTGTTACCCGCCCTGCCCATATGTGTATTAATGACATGATTATTACCGCAACCACCCAGGCAAATTCTTTTTATAAGGTTGTTGATTTGTAAAAATCCTATTCATAATGAAATTGTTTGATATAAAAACTTCTAATAAATAGAGTATTGTTAGCTCATTTTGTGTTTATTTGGTGCTTTAGTGACTTGGCAGCATTGTAATTGTAAGTTTTTAGCCACAAAAACACGAAGACACAAAAGTCTATTACCGGCCAGGCAACATCAGTACTAAGCGAATTAGCCGATTATGGTGTTACTGCTGAACAGATTGAAGAGATTTTAACTACTCTCGACGAGTTTAATGTATTGGTAGGAAAGCCTCGTACAATACTTAATAAAAAGTATACAACGCTGGGTTCGATAGATGAAATTTTTGGTGTAATAAATGACCTGTTAAATAATAAGATGGATAAGGTTATGCTTATTTTTAAAGACACTAATGGTGATTTTTATAATGAATATAAACGTGCCCGCGTTATTGTTGATATGTAGTTGCCTGACAAAGATTTTGTAGTTATTTCAGTGACTAATTTTAATTATTTATTTGTTTGTTTAAGCCTTTCGGTATTTATGCCGAAAGGCTTTTTCGTTTTTGTAGCATTGCAAATGCATACCAGCAGGAATCTATATCTTACAAACTTTCTGAATAACCGGAATATTTATTTTGTTTTCTTTTGTTTTGTTCGCGGAGACTTCGTTTAGCAAGGTTGTTAGTACCTAAAGCTAAGCCTTAAAGAATATATACGACTCAAGATAGCATAAACCAAACTGGGATATACTATGTTACAGGGCATTTTTAGGAATGGCAATAAGATATAATGAAATTATTTTAGTATTTTTGAAATGTGAAGAGAAAAACGAAACATATAAGTACTTTGATTAAGCAAGCAATCGGAAGAATTGATTCGAAAGCTCAGATAATTCTCTATGGTTCAAGAGCACGTGAAACTGAAAGAGCTGACTCTGATTGGGACATATTAATTCTTACTGATTATCCTGTTGATATTGTAAAAGAAAGAGTGTTTCGAAATACTCTCTATGACTTGGAACTTGAAACAGGGGAACCATTTTCTGTTTTTGTTTATTCAAAAATAGAGTGGGAAACCAAACAGATAATTACTCCATTTTATGTAAATGTCACAAATGAAGGAGTAAGACTATGAAACCTATTGACAGAGATGCATATGTTCAAAATCGCATAGAAACAGCATATAAGACATTAGATGCTGCTAGAGTTTTAACTGAAAATGATTTTTGGAATTCGGCAGTAAACAGACTTTACTATTCTGTATTTTATATTGTGAATGCAATTCTAGTAAAGCATGAAATAATTACTCAATCTCACTCAGGAGCAAAAAGTCAATTTTCTTTACATTTTATAAAGACAGGCAAACTAGATAAAAAATACGGAAAACTTTTAGCAGAATTATTTGATTGGCGTCAAAAAGGGGATTATGAGAATTTATATGAATTTGACTCTGAATCTGTTCTTCCTTTACTGGATTCTGTGCTTGACATGATACAACAAATAGAAAAGGAAATAAAAAACGCCCTGTAATCGTAGACTGCCCCATCAGTAGTCACTGATGGGATGAGCCTTTCACACACTGTACGTACGGGTCTCGCCTGCCTGACGGCAAAGGCAGGTATACGGCGGTTTGTTACTCCCTAAGGTCGTGAGAACGCTTCGCTTAGTTCGTTAAGCATCAATA
>DAOVYZ010000364.1 GCA_030635365.1 Bacteroidales bacterium | reverse complement strand
GAACGTTTAGATAATATTTATTCATTAGAACAAAAGCATAAAGTTTCTACAGAAGAAGAGTTAATTAAAATCAAAGAAGATTTAAGGACTAAAATAGGCCTTATTAATTCTTATGATTTTGAAACGGAGAAGTTAAAGAAATTGTTAGATGACAGTTATGAGGAATTGAAATCATTGGCAAATGAAATTTCCGGCAACAGGGAAAAGATAATTCCGGTTATTGAGAATAAAGTTGTCGAGATACTTCAATTATTAGGAATTCAAAATGCGGCTTTTAAAATAGAACAAATTCCTTTAGAAGAATTTCTTTCCACAGGAAACGAATTAATAAAATTTCTTTTTTCTGCAAATAAAAATGTGCCGTTGGAAGAATTGTCAAAAGTAGCATCGGGTGGTGAAATATCACGATTAATGATCAGTATTAAGTCTTTGATTGTAGAAAACGCAACACTTCCAACAATTATTTTTGATGAAATTGATACTGGTACATCTGGGGAGATTGCAGATAAAATGGGAGTGATTTTCAAACAAATGTCGGAAAAAATGCAGGTAATTAATATAACACACTTGCCACAAATAGCTGGCAAAGGAGATTATCATTACTTGGTTTATAAAAAGGATAACCAGGAAACTACAAATACATATATTAAATTACTTACCAAAGAAGAAAGAGTTAATGAAATTGCAAAGATGCTTAGCGGAGAATTACTAACCGATGCTGCAATACAAAATGCGAAAGTTTTATTAACAAAGTGAATGGTGTAAATGCCTAAAATGTACTAAAATTTAAAATTGGATAATAATAGAAACAGGGAGGATAAAATCTGAATAAATAGAACAATAATATAAAGAATCGGGAGAGTTGTTAGCAATATTTACCTCAATAGGCAATAGCTTAAAGAAATAATCTATTTTAATTTTACATTTTGACATTAATAAGTATTTAAGTCATTAGTTTGAATGAACATTATTTTTTCATAATTGTCTGTAACTTGTACAAACAAAAAATATAAATCATGGCGTTTAATTTATTAAAAGGAAAAAAAGGATTGGTGTTTGGAGCATTGAATGATAGCTCAATTGCCTGGAAAGTAGCAGAAAGAGCATACGAGGAAGGTGCTGAATTAGTTTTGTCGAATGCACCATTTGCAATACGATTAGGCGATACGGAAAAGCTTGCTGAGGCTTGTAATACAATTGTAATTCCGGCTGATGCTACAAAAGTTGAGGATATAGAAAATCTTATTGATAAAACGATGGAGAGATTTGGTGGCAAATTCGATTTTATTCTGCATTCAATAGGAATGTCACCGAATGTTAGAAAAGGAATAACATATGATAACCTGAATTATGAATATTTTCTTAAAACACTGGATGTTTCTGCATTGTCATTTCATAAAATATTGCAGGTTTCCAGGCGTAAAGATGCATTAAATAACTGGGGGTCTGTTTTAGCTTTGTCATATGTAGCTGCACAACGAACATTATATGGTTATAATGATATGGCAGATGCAAAATCATTACTTGAGTCTATAGCACGAAGTTTCGGTTATATTTACGGACGTGAAAAAAATATTAGAATCAATACCATATCACAATCACCTACGCCAACAAAAGCAGGGCAGGGCATTATGGGATTTGGTGACCTGGTTGATTTTTCAAACCGAATGTCACCACTAGGCAATGCATCAGCTGGTGAATGTGCAGATTTCTGTATAACAATGTTTTCTGATCTTACAAAGAAAATTACCATGCAAAATATTTTCCATGATGGAGGGTTTTCAAGTATGGGTATGAGTAGGAGGGCAATGGATGTGTATAGTAAGAATTTGGATGAATGTTGCGAGTTTAGAGATGTAACACACAAATTTGAAGAATTTTAATAATGGTATGGTAGATACGTAATGCATTGCGTATCTACCATACCATTTTCTTAATTTTAAAACCCATTAAGATCCATTAATACAGTAGGTATTAACAACAGGAACCCGAGAATAATTAAAATTATCATAAATGGAGTTATCCATTTTACCCATTTTTCATAAGGAATCTTAGCAACTCCAAGAACTCCTATTAATACACCTGATGTGGGTGTAATCATATTTGTAAATCCATCCCCGAATTGAAATGCCATCACAGTAGCTTGCCTGGAAATATTAATTAAATCGGAAAATGGAGCCATTATCGGCATCGTTAATGCAGCTTTAGCACTACCTGATGGGATTAATATATTAATAAATGTTTGTATAACGTACATAACTCCTACCGATCCTACTTTACCCATTTCTGTCATAGATTGTGAAACCGAATATAAAATAGTATCTATTATCCTTCCTTCTTGCAGTACAATTATTATTCCGCCTGCCAGTCCTACTATTAATGCTGCAGAAGCAATATCTTTTGCACCTTCAATAAATAAATTTGTGATTTTGTTTGGAGATTTATTACCGGCTATACCGGAAGCTAAGCCCATTGCAAAGAAAAGAGTCGCTATTTCCATTACATACCATGAATATCCCATTACTCCTATTATAAGAAACAGAATAGTAAATAGTAAAAGATTAAGGATAAAGAAGTGGACAGACTTTTTTAATACTAAGGGGCCAGAAAGAATAAAAATGCCGGTAAGAATTGGAATAACCGGAATTGTTGTGGCTGAATTTCCAATTGCTAATGTTGTCTTGAAGTGAAAAATAGATACTATTATTAAAACGACAGATAATATAATATAAGTAACCCATGCTGATGTTGGTGTATAATATTTCATCTGATCCGGATTAATATGATCTTTTTTTCTCCAATTTATATTATCATCTTCATAAACAGGAGATCTTTCGGGATTATTCTTGATTTTGTTAGCATATCGTAGTATAATAGCTATTCCTAAGATATTTATAATAATCCAGCAAAAAAACCTGTATTCAATACCAGTAAAAAGGGGAATGCCTGATAATCCTTGGGCAATACCTATGGTAAATGGGTTTAATAATGCGCCTGCAAATCCTAATCCGGCTGCAACAAAGCACATCCCAACACCTACAATAGAATCATACCCCATGGATATCGCCAGAGGTACAAATATTATTATGAAAGCGATTGTTTCTTCGCTCATGCCAAAAACAGCCCCGAAAACAGAGAACATTAACATAATAAGTGTAATAATAACATTATTAATGCCCAGTATTTTAAATAACTTAAGATGCTCAATTTTCTTGGTCTTTTTAAGAAAGGTAAAAATTCCTACATCTATTGCTTTACTATCGTTCATAATCCAAAAAGCACCTCCAATCATTAATACAAATACTATGATATCAGCTTTATCTACAAACCCTTTAAAAAATGCGGAAAATATCCCCCAGGTTTGTGGTTCATTTTCAGTATAATGAAATGAATCTTTCACAATGACTTCTCGTATTGTTCCATCTTTTAATTCAATAGATTCTCTTTCAAATTCTCCTCCGGGAACAAACCAGGTAGCAGCAGCAGAAAAAACAATAATAAAAAAAACGATAACATAAGTGTGAGGTATTTGCCTTTTTCTTTTCATAATAGTAATAAAATTGTTTTATGTTTTACATTATAAATTATTATACTATAGTTTTTAGAATGTGGATTATTTCTTTAATTCAAATAATGTTATTCTTATATGATGATTGTAAAAATAGAACTTTCATCAGACTTGTAGAAATTTTTTACTTATATCTCAATGAATTTTGTATTTTCGTAGCTGAATAATTTTAATAAAAGTTTTGTATGAGTTTGTTAATAAAGAATATAAAGAGTCTTGTAAATATAGAATATAAACTACGTAAATGGGTTGCAGGAAGCGAAATGCAAAACTTAAATACGATAGAAGACGCTTATTTATTAATGGATAATGGGCGAATTGTGGATTTTGGCAAAATGAGCGAATTTGAAATACAGGATTTAAATAGTGCGATTATTGATGCTGCCGGGAAGATGGTTTTTCCTTCGTTTTGTGATTCACATACACATCTGGTTTATGCAGGGAGTCGTGAGATTGAATACGGTGATAAGATTAGAGGATTATCATATGAGGAGATTGCAAAACGGGGCGGCGGGATACTAAATTCTGCAAAACTACTTCATAACACTTCAGAGGATTCATTATACCAACAAGCTTTAAAGAGAATTAATGAGATTATTAGTTTTGGTACAGGAGCCGTTGAAATAAAAAGCGGATATGGATTGACGGTTGAGGATGAACTAAAAATGTTACGAGTAATTAAACGATTAAAAGATACAACTCCTATAACAATAAAATCAACTTTCTTAGGTGCACATGCTGTTCCGACGGAGTATAAAAATAATCAGGATGCTTATGTAGACATAGTTATTAACGAG
>DAOVYZ010000084.1 GCA_030635365.1 Bacteroidales bacterium | reverse complement strand
TAAAATCAGCATCTTCATCAACATTTAAAAGATCCAGGCCGATAGTATCTTTTAACACAAAACTATCGGCTTTAAAATAGAGTGGCAGTATAAACTCAAGATCAACATCAATCCTGCTATCATCAGTAACAAAATTATAAGGGCCACCCGGGCCATCAGGATTTGATGCAACAGTCATATTAAATTCTAATTTTGATGGCATAAATGCGAGAAAATCTGAAATTGATGAATTATTACCATTTATTGAAATAACAGTATCTTTAATAATATTGGAGCTTTGATAGTCTGATAAAGTAGGGTAGGCATATCTAAAAGGATTGACTGAAGGATTTAAATTCAAAGCTATTGAATCCTCATTTCCTTTAAACCCGACAAATCGGGAAATATCTACTTCTGCCGGCAATCCATATGAATTTTGAATATTAAGGTTTAGTTGTGGATTTTCAAATTGAATAAAGCCGTCAAGTGTATTTTGGAAAAACCCTAAATCAAGATCTCCCGTTTGGCTTAATAATTCATAATCGCCAATATATCCAAATATAGCATCAAAATCTAAAGCACTCATAGTTGCTTGAATTACTATTTGATCTCCGGGATTAATTAAACCGCCTGAATTATATAATTCAACATGGAACTGAGCAGGTAAGAACATGGTGTCGGTTGTTGAAGAATCATTCAGGTGTATTGTATAATTATCAAGAGGGATATTACTGGTTGTTGTAAAAGTTCCACTTGCATCAGTTATATTAATAGTATGTGTTAAGGGTGTGCCATTTAAAGTTATATTCGGAAATACCATATCTACTTTTCCTGTGTGAAGAAAATCTGACGTTATGTTAAAAATCATATTTCCGGCATCTAATTGTATACTGTCTATTTCTTCGTTATTGTCGAAGACAAATGGAAAATTTTCTTGCCTGTCAATAGTTGCTGTATCCCATATTGGTGGAAAAGTAAAATCACTTTCAATAAAATATTCAAAAAAATCTTGCTCGGGAATTTCTAATAATTCATTAGCAGTAAATGAAAATAAAGAATCTTTGTAAGTAATATATAATAAACCATCTGTATCAGAGCTTATAGTACCGGTACTGTCAAACTCACTAATAATATCATCTAAACCAAGAGAACCGTATGCAACAGGAGCTAATACTCCGGCTTCAATCTCCATCTCCTTATCCAATTTACCGAATTCGTATTCATCATGCATGCATTGATAGAATAGGAATATAATAAATATCGGGAGAATTATTTTTGAAATTCCGGTAAGTTCTAATTTATTCATAATCGTAAGATTTTTAAATAGTAACCTAATTTACGGAATAATTGTATAAAAAGTTATACTGATTGCCAACTAATAAATTAAATTGATTACTCGAATTTCCTAAATAACCTATTGAAAACTGGGTATTCCCTTTTAAAGGGAAACCTTCATATAGTTTTCCATTACTGTTAAATAGGAATATTTCGTTTGTTTTCCTTGATACTACACCTATTTTTCTATCTTCGTACGAAAAATAATAATAAACAGGAGACAAGTCAATATTTTCATCAAATTTATAATCGAATATTTCAGTTTTATCTTGTTTAAATACTTCAAATTTCTTTTTATCAAGAAAGATGTAATCTTTAAACCCATCAGCATTTATATCTTGAAAATCAAAATAATGATTTGATGAAAATTTCTCAACTTGCTTTGATTCTACTGTTCCATCTAAGTAAATCATTTTTACAAGTCCTGAAGTATCTGTTGTTACAAAACGAGGTTTAGTATTTGGATTTCCTGATTCAAGTATAAAAATATTGTTTCCTGATTTTGGGAATTGGGTTTTTAGTTTAATACGTTCTTCACCTCTTCTGTTTAGAACATAAACCCTGTACTTGTCAGCAAAAATCAGGTAATCGTTATTGCCAACTTTGAAATGTTGAACAGGTTTTGTTACATGTGTATCTGTTTGCCCAAATTTCCACCCATTAATTAAATTTCCTTCGATGTTATATAAATACATGTTTTTATTGTTGCAAGGAATAAAAATCCTATAATCTGATGTGTTTTCATAATCGAACATAGCCAAACCTGCAGTAGAAGGAGATCTTAATTCAACAGGGTAACGCTCAACATAATTTCCATTTCTATCTACCAAATGGATTTTATTTTTTGTACTAAATAAAAGTTGAAGTTTGCCATTTTTATAATAATCTACTTGATAAATTTCGCTATTTATGCTTTCATCCAGTTGTAACTTCCAAAGAATTCTTCCAACTTTATTGATAAGGTATATTTTATTGTTTAGATCTTGCACGAAAATTTCGTTTTCCTTTGTATAGTGGTTTAAAACGAGCACTGGTTTAAAGTTTATGGAAGTGTCTAAATGACTTTCCCAAACCGTAATAGCTTCATTTTTAATCTCAGGAATGTATTGTAGATACAAATTATTATAGGTCATATCATTATTTTGCTGAAATTGTACAGCAAAAGCCTGAAACTTTTTAAAACTTTCGATATTTTCATTTAATCCCTTCTTAAGTTTGGGATTTAAAAATTCAGAAATATGTTTGGGTGAACGAAACATATTAGTGTAAAAATAGAAATTCGATTTTGAGGAAAGGTAATCTGAGAATTGTTCAAATTTCATGTCATTATCTAAAGTTTTATGAAGAATATTTGCGTGAATAAATTTTGAAATGGAATTACGGGAATTACCTATTACCATAAAATTGTCAATAAAGGTCAGATATTGCTTATCATAATTTGGGAAGATATTTCCAAAAAACATACTAAACAAATTATTAAAAGGCAAAGAATAAACTTTATACGATGTTTCTTTATCAATTTTAATTTCATTTATCAGCGATACCCTTTGTAAATTATCAGTTTCGATGATTTTTGATATTAACTCAACTAAATAAGATTCCGTAAGACTTTTACTTTTGGTACGCATTACAATGTATGTGCTTTCATCCAAGGAATTATTAGGCTCATCGGTTACTACAATTCCAACTTCTTCATCGAGATTATCCTTAAAAAACAATTCAAGGTCAATAGCATATTTATTTTTATATTGATCTAATTGTAATTGAAATGTGTTAATTTTTCCCAGATTTTCAAGATAATTTCTATAGTTCTTCAAATAAGTGTTTAAATCACTTATTCCTAATGATATAAATACTGATGTATTCGAAGGTAGAATACTATTCATTTTGTGATCTGCTGGCTCCTGATCCTGAAAAACATTAAGATAGTTATTGAGGGAGTCATTACTAAATGTAAATCCATTTAATAAAATAGCATCATTTTTTAAATTAATATCCAGTTCTGCCCAGTTCCCTAAATTGCTAAAATTTGAAATTATTATTTTTTGTTTATCATTAAGAGCTGATGAGATTAGCTTATTAAACCTGGACAGGTTTATATAAATGTTTGCATCAACATTTTTCCCTGCTGTTTTATTAACCTTGATAAATCCAGGATCATTAAGAACAGAATTTTCATTTTCAGATTGCCTGATAGAATTCTCAACTAAAATTGATGATAGACTACTTATTAATATTCCATTATAAAAAGAAAAATGAATTTCTGAATTTGTAGTTTTTAATTTGTAAATTTTTGTATTGTTATAGTTACGTGTAGAGATGTTTTCCTTAGAGCTAAGAAGGCCTGTGATTGCCTGTAATACAAACTTTTTATCCCGAAAGTTATGTAACTTGAGAAAAAATAAAAATCCCAGGTTTGATTTTCCCATTTTATGGGAAGAAATGACTAATTGGTTATTTTCAAATAAATTTTTAAAAAATTCATTTTCATTATAAAGATTTATAATGTATTCCAGTTCTGAATCTAATTTTTCAATAGAAGGAAGGTTGTTTAATTCGTTCCAGATTTTATTTTTAGATCTTATATCATTAATTTTTTCCAAAAAATCGTGACTTTCAATAATTAAGGTTGCATCTATTGGAATAGCTTTATATGTATTGAAATCAGGAAATTGTCGTTTTTTAATATAAGAATATCCAATGTATATCGAAACAATTATTATTAATATTGAACTTCCAACTAAAACTTTTTTAAACATAAGAGATTATAGCATTTTATACATTTTTATCAAAAATATTAAATATAAATTTATAATAGAAATTAATATATGAGCAAACATAATACAAAAAATGATTAAACTTAGATTCTCGTTTATAATCAATATAGTAAATTTGTGAATTGAGTTAATGTATATAAGTTTATGTGTAGGATAACATTTTTAATATTTATAAGTTTATTTTATTCGTTCCATTCTTTGGGACAGACTCTTCTGATTAAAGATATGGAAACAGGAGGCCCTATTGTAGATGTTGCAATTTTTAATAATAATAAAAATAAATCTGGCATATCTGATATTGATGGAATAGTTTCACTAGACGAGTTTTTAGATAATGAGATGATTATTTTTCAACACCCATCCTATCAAAAACTTTTAATTACGAAGTTGGAGTTGCAGAAAAGTAATTGGTTAGTTTATCTAAAAAAGGAAATTGTAGAAATTGAAGAATTTGTAATTTCTGTATATAGGTGGGAACAAAGAGCTAATGAGATACCTAATAAAATAACTCAGTTAACACAAAAGGAAATTCGTTTTGATAATCCTCAAACAACTGCAGATTTATTAGCTATATCCGATGAAGTTTTTATCCAGAAAAGCCAAATGGGTGGTGGAAGTCCAATGATTAGGGGTTTTTCGACAAATACAGTATTGCTTGTGATTGATGGTGTAAGAATGAATAACGCTATATACCGAAAGGGAAATTTACAAAATGTAATTTCATTAGACGCTAATGCTATAGAAAGTAGTGAGGTAATATTTGGTCCGGGTTCGGTAACATATGGGAGTGATGCATTAGGGGGAGTTATGGATTTTCATACCTTAAGAACAAAGCTATCTACTAGCGATAATGTTCAGGTTACAGGGAATGCATTTACACGTTATTCATCTGCAAACAATGAAAAAACAGGACATATTGATTTTAACATTGGAGGATCGAAGTGGGGTTTTCTTTCTAGTGTAAGTTATAGTAACTACGATGATTTAAGAATGGGGAGTAATGGGAATTCTGATTATCGAAGACTTGAGTTTGTTGAGCAAATTAATGGAATAGATTCTGTTATTACAAACAGCAAACCTGACTTACAAAAGGAATCTGGTTATAACCAGCTAAACTTAATGCAGAAAATACGATTCCGGCCAAATAATGATTTAAATATTGTTTATGCATTTCACTATTCTGAACTATCAGATGTTCCTCGTTATGATCGTTTAATTACATATAAGAATGGAACTCTTAAATATGGTGATTGGTATTATGGGCCACAAAAATGGATGATGCATGCGCTGAATGTAAATTACTCTCAGCCAACCCAATTTTTTAATAATTCTAAATTAACAATTGCATTTCAGGATTATAAAGAAAGCAGGCATGACAGGAAATTTAGACAGAATGATTTAAGTGAAGGAACAGAAAAAGTTAATGCTTATTCTTTGAATCTTGATTTTGATAAAAATCTAAAACGTAAAAATGAACTTTATTACGGATTTGAGGCTATTTATAACTCTGTAAACTCAACTGCTCATATTAGAGATATTACAACGGGTGTTATTGCTCCCGAGCAAACTCGTTATCCTGATGGAAAAAATAACTATACTACAATAGCTGCATATTTGAGTTATAAAGAGAATATTAGTGAAAAACTTACAGTAATTGCCGGGGTGCGTGCTAATTATGTAAGTTTATATTCAACCTTAGAAGATACTTCTTTCTATGACTTTCCTTTCAATGAGATTTCAGTAAAAAGTGGTGCAATGAATGGATCTGTTGGATTTGTTTATCGACCTACCGAAGAATGGTTATTTAATTTAAATCTGTCATCCGGATTTCATGCACCAAATATTGATGATATGGCAAAAATATTTGATCCTGAGCCTGGGACAATTATTATTCCTAATAAAGAGCTTAAACCTGAATATGCCTATAACATTGATTTAGGAATACAAAAGGAATTTTCTAAAATGGCTACTATAAGTGTCACGGGGTTCTATACATACTTAATGAATGCGTTTGTCAGAAGAGATTTTACTTTTAATGGAGAAGATTCAATTCTGTACAGAAATGAGATGAGTAAAGTTTTAGCCATAGTTAATGCTGACAAAGCATATATATATGGTATTAATGCTTCTGTTAGTTTTGATTTACCATACGATTTAGAATTTAAATCAGTAATAAATTATACACATGGAGAAGATCAGGATGGAATTCCATTGCGACATGCTTCTCCATTATTTGGTAGTACAAGATTAAATTTTGTTAAAGCGAAATATACAATTTCCATTAATGCTAAATATAATGGAGAAATAAAGTATAACGAACTTGCTCCAAGCGAAAAAGATAAACCATATTTATATGCTACCGATAAAAACGGAAATCCCTATTCTCCTTCATGGTGGACTTTAAATTTTATGGCATCCTATAATTTTATGGAAAGGGGCACACTAAATTTAGGTTTGGAAAACATTCTGGATAATAGATACAGACCTTACTCTTCGGGAATTGTTGCTCCGGGCAGAAATATTATCGTTGGATTAAGGATGAGTTTTTAGTAGAAAGATACCCAAATAAATATTTTTTGGTTCAAAGATTGTAAAGGAATATAATAAATTGGTACTTTTAATATTCGAATCAACTTTTACTAAGATGAGAAATATTGTTAGCTTATTCGCTTTAATTTTTTTGTTCAATTCTATTCTTTTGGCTCAAGAAACTACAAAGTCAAAACTTATTGACAAGGATAAAAAGAAATACGAAAAGAAAGTTTTCGATAAAGAGTTTGGTGAACCTGAAGATACAACAAATGCTCAAAGAAAATTATATGATAAAATACCTGACAAACTTCCCGATTGGGTTTTTAATGTTCCTGAAATAGGATCAAAAGTTAAAGTAATTGGTATTTCAGACCCTAATATGCCTAAAGACGAGGCTTACGCTCAGGCGATACTAAGAGCAAAAGCAATGTTTGCTTTATTGAATTATAGTACAATAAGCAATATAACCGATGATTATACAAATCTCCGCGAATCGGGTAAATACTCATTATACTCTACAAAATTTCAGGATTTCTCATTGTCAAAGGCGCGAATTGCATACAATGATTCAGCTATACATATTATTGATACTTTATATACAAAATATGATGAAGGAATAGTATTAATAGAATTTGAGCATAACTTAAAAGCATTAGAAAATAAGGATACAATTGCAATAAAAGGAGAGCATTTACAAGTTTTTATAGAAAAGAATTTTAGAAAAGAAAGGATTGAGTTTTTTGATTTTACAATTAATGATAAGCTTGTAAATAAAGATTCTTTAGATATACTAGCAAAGTATAATTACAGGATTGTAAATCGTGGATATAGTATAAATTCAGTATTTAATAGTAAATTAATTGAATTTCAAGAGCGTACCTACAATTATAGAACAGATATAGATTTTAGTCAAGATAGCACAGATTTGGAGATAAATACTTTTAGATTAACACGAGGTTTGTGGAATGCGTATATTTCAGGAATATTAAGTAATATAACAATTTTATCGAAGCAGTTAGCCAGCCAGGTAAAAAACTCAAATGATTATTATACACTTAGAAATGAGGCGTTAGTTCGTACTGTAGCCAGCAATAAAGTTTCATTTGGGTTCAATAATTTCAAAATGTATGAGAATCAATTTTATATTGATTTGAATGGACTTATCAGGCAATAGCTTATATTTGTATAAGTAGATGCCCCATTATGAAATATCGTATTCTAATATTATATTTAATTTTATTGGTTTTATTTGGTGAGAGTACATTTGCCAAAGAGGATACATCAGTTGTTCAGAATGAGTATCGATTAATTAAACCCAAATCAAATTTTATCCCAAATTTTTCCGGTGATTCCCAAACACAAACAGCATTTTTTAGATTAGAAAAACCTATTCGGGTTTTAGCATTGGATCAAGACAATAATCCTGTTATCGGGGTTCCATTAATATTTCAAAAGATATCTATACCAAATAGGAGTAAGAATTTTGCGATTACTGATACTGTAGTTTATACTGATTCATTAGGGATTGCTGAAACGTTTCTTCTTTTAGGGTCAAAAGAAGGTATATATGAGATTTCAGTGCAATTAAAAAATTATCCTCCGTCAAATTTTCTTATTTATAAGGCTTTTGCCCGAAAATCTAATTGGATTTTTCTTCTCATTGCGGGGTTAATAGGTGGCTTAGGATTGTTTTTGTTAGGTATGAGTATGATGAGTGATGGGATGCAAAATGCTGCAGGTGATAAAATGCGAACAATATTAAGTCAGATAACTAATAACCGATTTATTGCTGTTGGTGTAGGAACATTTGTTACAATGATAATTCAGAGTAGTAGTGCTACAACGGTTATGTTGGTTAGTTTTGTCCATTCAAAACTTATGAGATTTCGACAATCAATAGGAGTAATATTAGGGGCAGGCATTGGGACAACAATAACGGCTCAATTGATTGCATTTAAACTAACCGACTATTCTCTGTTGTTAGTTGGAGTGGGGTTTTTATTGAATTCGTTTACAAAATCGGCTGGTTTAAGAAATATAGGTAAAACCATTTTAGGCTTTGGTATTCTGTTTTTTGGAATGCATATCATGTCGGAATCAATGTATCCATTAAGGTCATTTTCACCTTTTATTGATGCCATTATTAAACTTGAAAATCCTATTTTGGGAATTATTGTTGGAGCAATATTTACGGCATTAATACAAAGTAGTAGTGCCTTCATAGGAATAATGATTGTGCTTGCAACTCAGGGCTTCTTAAGTCTTGAAGCATCAATACCATTATTGTTTGGTGCAAATATTGGAACTGCCATTACAGCTATTTTGGCTGGTATTAAAACCAATAGAGAAGCTAAACAGGTTGCATTAGCACATACACTAATTAAAATAATAGGAGTACTCATATTTATATTTTGGATATATCGGTTTGCTGATTTAGTAAGATTAATATCACCAAAAGGTGTATTAAGTGATATTGGTCATAATAATCTTGGAGAAACAGTGCCAAGGCAGATTGCAAATGCACATACTATTTTTAATATTGTTCTAACTTGTTTGGTTCTTCCTTTTACAAAAATATTTTCTAGATTAGTAGAAATTATTCTTCCTGTAAAGGAAATAGTTCAGGAAGAATTTAAAACAAAATATCTTGATTACGGAATGGTGAAAAACTCATCATTAGCATTAAGCCTGGCTAAAAAAGAAGTAATTAGAATGGGCAAGTTGGTTCAGAATATGACCGGAGATATTATTATTCCTTTTTTGGTAAAGAAAATAGAGATAATAGAAGATATTAAGAAAAAAGAAGAAGAAGTGAATTTCTTGCGTGATGAAATTAATGATTATATATTAAAAATTACACGGGAAAATATAAATGAAGAAAGAGTAAATGAAGCATTTCAATTGCTATATACTGTTAAAGAATTTGAGCAAATAGCCGATGTTGTTTCTACTAATATGATAAAAAAAGCAAAAAGTTGGAGTTCTATGAATTATCAGTTTTCAGTAGAAGGTAAAAATGAAATAATTGATTATCATACACGTGTGCAAAAGCAACTGAGTAGAGCACTTAAGGTTTTTGAAAGTGTAAATCTGGAAAAAGCCAAAGCAATGAAGGTTAAATATAAGGAATATCGTAACCTGGAAATTGAGTTGGAAAAACAACATTTT
>DAOVYZ010000296.1 GCA_030635365.1 Bacteroidales bacterium | reverse complement strand
TTGATTCTCTACAGAATCAACTTTCCCCTGGCATGCTATTGTAAACAAGCCTAAAGTAACTAACATAACATATACTAGCTTTTTCATCTTAATACAGTTTATACATTCGTAAATATCATTTCTTTTTCTTCTTAATTATATCATCAATACTATCTCCAATAAAATACCCTATTAACCCTCCAAATAAAACCATTGTGTACCAACTTGAGGTTATCGGGCAAGTCCCACTTAAGCAACCAACATACCGCCAATACAAATAACCTCCTATTATTCCCGGTATTAATAATAATACCCCAAACTTATGTTTTAATATAAAATCCTTCACTTTCTTATTATTTAGTTCTTTTCATCATTTACAATTTACGTACCAATATATAAACATCTGTCAATATGTTAATGTTTTAATTTTATTATTATTTTTTATGACAAACAGGCATAAAAGTAATAGAAGGTACATAAAAACATACCTCCTACCCTAAACTAAAACTAAATTATATGGCTTATTATCAGGCTATTCCTTGATTCAATATCGCATTTCAAATAAAAAAATTGCGAAGCAGCTACTTATTTTAGTACAACTCCTTTGTTGCTTTTCCCATCAATCTGTACCTGAATAGCTTCTGAAAATCTTATATGTTTTATGTACTTGCCTTCATAATGCGGGTCCATTCTATTTAGATATTCTAAATCATAAAATCCATCGTTTATAAAAGGATTAATTGTGAAATAACCCACCCGAAAAGAAGTAAGGTTTTGGAAAAAATGTGTGCCCTGACTTGGGTCAATTCTAAAATTTTCTAATCCGGACTCAACAATAACTCTAGCCTGAGAAATATTTGCCCATTTAACAGGTATTCCAAGGTTCGGGTCACTTGAACCCCACCTGCCAGGCCCCACTAAAACATAATTACGTTTTTCACCAATAAATTTATCATTTAATGTGCTTATTTCTCTTGCAATATTTTCACTATCTAAAGAATTAAATGCTTCAGGTTTTACATAAACAAAATCAAAAATATTATCTATTACACCATTCCCCAGAGCCTGTTCGCAATATATTATGGTATCTTCTTTCTTTATCTCACTAAAATCAAAGTCAGTTGTTTGGTCATTATTTACAATTGGGCGAATTTGCAAGAAGTTAAATACAAATGGCTCTCCTTTTTCCACATTTAAATCTACTGCAAACTCTATCTCGATAGGGTTATTCATTTCCTTTTGCCCAATTTCCAAAAGCGTTTGTAAGATTTCTGCCAATGGAAAAGTATCATACTTAAGTACATTTGCAAATGTTACTATCTTCTTACCATCATACATAGTTCCATCACGGACAATATTGTTCTGGTAATCGTAGGTGGACACTGCATATCTAAAAGAAGTATCCTTTTCAGCAAGTTTAATATCATCTTTACATAAGTTTACCCCATCATCAGTAGAAGGAATAAACTTTGTAGGACACATATTCAGGCTATAAAAATACTTCTGAGTATCTTTTAATGCCATATCAGGTGAAGATAATTGCAATATTTTCTTAGGGTACTTTGGAGAAAACCGCAAAGAAATTCCTCCATCAACAATCTGTTTTCCTAAACCATAAGCTATACTTGCTATACCATCTTCCGGCTTTTCAGGATCAATAGGATAAAAATTAATTGACCTGGCAACCCCCGAAATAGTAGGATAAAATTTACTCCCAAATTGTTTGCCACAAACTTCCTGAAGTACTATCCCCATTTTCTCCTCATCAATTACATTTGACGTTGCTGCCATATATGCCTTACTACCCTTAAAATATACAGATGCATATACACATTTTATGGCATCTGACAACATTTTAATCATTAAAGTACTATTTGTTGTCTTAGGGATCATATATGTAGAATAAATTCCTGCAAATGGCTGATAATGTGAATCTTCAAGCTTAGACGATGAACGTATTGCTATAGGATTATTAACAACTGAAATGAAAGTATATAAATCCTGATATACCCTACTTGGGAGTTTAGCATTTATAAAATAATTAAGTATTTCATCATCTCCTTTATCTGACATTCCTATTTTATAAAGGTCGTTTTCTTCCATGTAATCATCGAAAATATCAGTACTAAGAACAACTGTTCTAGGGATTGTAATAATTACACCCGAGAATTTATTGAATATCTTATTTTTCTTAATTATTGAATTAATAAATGCTAATCCACGAGCTTTACCACCAATTGATCCATCTCCAATACGCGAAAAAATTAAATACTCATCAAAACTATTTTTATCAAACTTAGCTATAACTCCTCTACCCTTACTCATTCTAAAGCTTGAAATAGCCCTATAAATATAGGTTCTGGCATCCTTAATATTCTCAAAATCTGACAATTTTAAATATTTAAATAATTGGGCAATTGGGAAAACTGCCCTTGCATTCAACCATTTCGACAAATCATTACGTGCTGCATGATAAGCCAATGAGTTATCCGGGATTGTAAGAATCATATTTTGCAATGATTGCAAATCTGAAGCACTCCCTATAGATTTTAAGGTATCCGGATCACGAAACACAAACTCCCCAAAGGCAAATTGTTTAATTATATAGTTACGAAGCTCTATTGATAGTGTTTTTGAATACTTATGAATAAACCCTACTTCCAGTTCATCGGCATATTTCTTATTATTCATATCTGATGACTGAAGCAGCAATGGCATAAACTCATCATCTTCTTTAACCTTTTTACAAAGTTTAATACCGGCCAACTTATCTTTTATTCCCTTATTAGGATAAGTAATATCAGAAATAATACCGAGCATATTGTACTTATATTTTTCGTACAATTCCATTGCCTGTTCATAATTGGTTGCAAGCAAGATTTTTGGCCGGCCTCTCATTCTAAGCATCTTTTGGTGTTCGTTTAATGCTTCACGCGTATACTCCTTTGATTGCTTAAAAATTATTTTGTAAATATTTGGCAAATAAGTTGATATATAACGAACCGAGTCTTCTATCAAAAGAATTGTATATACTCCGACAACCTCAACATCGTACTGTACATTCATCCTGTCCTCTATGAGCTTGATTATTGACAATAATATATCTGCATTACCTAACCAACAAAAAACATAATCGATAGCACTTAAATCCTCCCTTTCAAGCCTCATGCTTACTTCCCGGGAAAAATGAGTTAAAACAACTATAGGTATTCTTGGATATATAGATTTAATTCTGGTAGCAAAAGTAAATGTATCAGTATCCCCTATCCTTAGCATACTAATAATAAGGTCAATGTTATCTTTCTCCAAAATCTCAACAGCCTCATCAGAAGAGTTTGCCATAACAAATATTGGTGGATAACGAAGATTAAGCGCTACGTATTCATTAAAAACCTGTTCGTCTATTCTCCCATCCTCCTCAAGCACAAAAGAATCATAATTGCTTGATATGAGCAATACCTTATGAATTCGCTTTTGCATTAATAAATTAAAGGAAGTATCATTAAAATCAATCTTCAGATTATCTTGCCGGTCAGTATAAAAACTCATATCTACTTTATTCAAATATTATTTATCATTCCATGTAATTGCAGAAAATCTTTTACGTCCGTCCATTTTAATTGTTATAGGGTTCTTAAACTCAACATGCCTAAAATGCTTCGTTTCATTAACAACTTTCTGCTTATTTATAATGTCCCAGGAAATTCTGTCTTTAATTGATTTATGATTTACAGAAAAATAGCCTACATTCATCGATGTAACATTATGAAAAAAATGAGACCCAAGGGAAGCATCAAGTGCAAAATCATCTAAGCTCATCTCTACAATAATTTTTGCATTAGAAATTTGAGGCCATGCAACAGGAATCCCAATAAACTTATCTCTGGTTCCCCAACGCCCTGGCCCAATTAGAACATACTGTTTCCCTAACTCCTGCATTTTTTGGTTTAATTCTTCAATCTCTTGTGTCATTTCAAGCGTTTCAGAATTTACAAATTTTTCCGGTATAACATAAATCACATCTCTAATATGATGTAATACTCCATTTCCCATGGTTTTCTCAGAATATAAAACAAGATGATCTTTATCTATTTTATCAATATCAACTTTATAATCATCTTCATTACATACCAATGGTTTTATTTGTAAAAGATAAAACGATGCAAGTCCGTCTTTATCTTTGTTCAAATCTACAGCAAATTCCATTTCAACCGGTGAACCGAGAGCCTCTTTAACAACATCAAGTATAACATTAATTGTTTTTGCCAAAGGAATATATTCATATTTTAAGATATTTGCAAAATTAATAATCCGGGGGCCATTAGAATCTAATCCGGGACTTACCCTGTCATTTTCCGGATCGTAAACTGAAGCTAAATGTTTTAACGTAGTATGTTTTTCCGATTCACTTATATCAAGTTTAATTAATCCTGCATCTTCACCTTCAAGCAAGTTTATATTCTCTTTATTCATATTGACCGCATAAAAATGAACCTGAGAACCTTTATACAGATCCTTTGTTGAAACAATTTCCAGGTTTGGATAGGTAGGTGAAAAACGAAAAGCTTTCTCTCCTTCTACAACATATTGCCCTAATCCAAGTGCTGCAACAGCAAACCCTTCATCAGGTTTCATATGTGCTACCGGATAAAAATTATGCGATTGAGCCGTACCACTAATATGTGGGTAATAATATTTATCGAATTTATTTCCAACAACCTCCTGGATAATAACAGCCATTTTCTCCTCCTCGACTTTATAATCAATTGCCTTAAAATAATTTCTTGCATTTTTAGAATAAACTGAAGCAAAAACCAATTTTATGGCATTCATTGTTAATCTTAAGCGTTCATCAAAATTCGGATGATTATTAGGCAGTATATATGTTTCGAATATTCCTGAAAAAGGCTGTGTAATACTATCTTCAAATAAACTAGATGACCGTATAGCTATTGGTTTGGTAATAAGTTTTAATAATACTTTTAATTTTTTCTTTAGAGAATATGATAATTCTCCTTCCAAGAAAGCCTTTCGTAGCTCATTATAATCTTTTTCATCGTGTATCTTTTCAATAAAGTGATTGCTTTCAATAAAAAT
>DAOVYZ010000174.1 GCA_030635365.1 Bacteroidales bacterium | reverse complement strand
TGATATCAGACAAGTATTTGAGGCATGCCTGATCTGATGAAAATCGTTCGGTGAACTTTAAAAGCTCTTCTCCTTTAAATGAATCCATATCTTTCATTATTTCAAGCAAATATAATATTATTTAAGTAAACACCTCAACAAATTTATAAAAGGCGGAAACTATAGCGAAGCAGGTAAAGCTTTATGGTTAAATATGCAGCTTAGGTGCACAATTTGTAACATGCGTTACTAAGTAAGCCATAAGTCATATAAGAATTTAAAATTTGCCAAAAAGAAAATCCCTGTTTTATATTTGTAATTATTAAATATCTTTGCAAATTAATAAGGTGAAGAAGGTTCCCTATGTTTTAAATAATAGGTAAAAGGAAATTTAATGGAGAATATTCGTAATTTTTGTATAATAGCGCACATCGATCATGGGAAAAGTACGTTAGCAGATCGGTTATTACAGGCTACAGGTTCAGTTTCTGATCGCGATTACCAGGATCAGTTATTGGATGATATGGATTTGGAGAGAGAAAGAGGCATAACAATAAAAAGTCATGCCATCCAGATGAATTATGAGTATGAAGGAAAGGCTTACGTTTTGAATCTTATAGATACACCCGGGCACGTAGATTTTTCTTACGAAGTTTCAAGATCAATTGCAGCATGCGAGGGAGCATTATTAATTGTTGATGCTACGCAGGGAGTACAGGCCCAAACAATATCCAATGTATTTTTAGCAATGGAACATGACCTGGAAATAATTCCTATATTAAATAAAATGGATCTTGATGCAGCAATGCCCGATGAAGTAAAAGATCAGATAATTGAATTAATAGGTTGTACTCGGGATGAAATAATTGTTGCTAGTGGAAAAACCGGGTTGGGTGTTCAGGAAATACTGGAAACCGTTGTTAAAAAAATTCCTGTTCCAAAGGGCAATGTTGATGCACCGTTACAAGCTTTGATTTTTGATTCAGTATATAATCAATATAGGGGCATTGAGGCATATTTTAAAATCTTAAATGGAACAATCCGAAAAGGGGAACAAGTAAAGTTTTTTGCAACAGAAAAAGAATACTTTGCAGATGAAATAGGAGTGCTTAAATTTAAACAAGAAGCCAGAAAAGAACTTAAAGCAGGTGATGTAGGCTACATAATATCAGGGATAAAAACTGCAAAGGAAGTTAAGGTTGGCGATACATTAACAAGTAAAGATAGACCTTGTACGGAGGCAATTAGTGGATTTGAAGATGTAAAACCAATGGTATTTGCAGGTATCTATCCTATCGATGCTGACGATTATGAAGACCTTCGTGAAGCAATGGAAAAACTTCAATTGAATGATGCTTCGCTTACTTTCGAACCTGAGTCATCTGCTGCATTAGGATTTGGTTTTCGTTGTGGGTTTTTAGGATTATTGCACATGGAAATAGTGCAAGAACGGCTCGACCGGGAATTTGATATGGATGTAATTACAACAGTACCCAATGTTTCGTACAGAGTGTTGACAAATAAAGGGGAGATTATTGAAGTCCATAATCCATCAGGATTGCCGGGAATAACGACTATTGATTATATTGAAGAACCTTATATCAGAGCTCAAATTATTTCACAAACTGAATATGTTGGCCAGGTAATGAAACTTTGTATCGAGAAACGAGGAGTTCTTAAAAACCAGATTTATTTACCTAACGACCGGGTTGAAGTATCTTTTGAAATGCCTTTGGCTGAAATAGTTTTCGATTTTTACGATAAACTAAAAAGTATTTCCCGTGGGTATGCTTCATTTGATTACCATCAAACAGGTTATGATAAAGCAAACCTTGCAAGATTAGATATACTGTTAAATGGTGAAATGGTTGATGCATTATCAACATTAATTCATAAAGATAACGCATACAATTTTGGGCGCAGGATGTGTGAAAAATTGAAGGAATTAATACCACGCCAGCAATTTGATATTGCCATACAGGCAGCAATTGGAGCTAAGATTATTGCACGCGAAACAGTTAAGGCAGTTCGAAAAGATGTTACTGCAAAATGTTATGGTGGTGATATAACCCGTAAAAGGAAATTGCTGGAAAAGCAAAAGAAAGGTAAAAAACGAATGCGCCAGGTAGGGAATGTAGAAGTGCCACAACAGGCATTTTTAGCTGTGCTGAAGTTGGATTAAAATATTATTTAGTAGCAATGGACACATAGTTTTTGTTATTCTTTTTGGCTTTATTTTTTCTTTTTAGTAATAATTATTGCTGAATTAAACTGAACTAATTTTTCCCAATCAATTTCTCCATTATTTTTACAAAATTCATTTGCAAATTCTTTGGTAAATTTGTTTATCATTTGCGAGTATGATTTTATAAAATTGTCATTCTTTTCTTTGGCTTTGTGTCCCAGAGGCTCAATAATTTCAGTGTATAAATTTTCATTGCCAGAAATAAACTCCCAGAAACGTTGACCACAATATTTGAAGTAATCACCTTTATCAGACTGATTGTCTCTACCATAACAACAACCATTCACAGCAACAATATTAAGTTTCGAATTACTTGTCCTTAAAGTCTTTTTAGCTGTTTTAAAGTCAGCTACCATTTTAGCTATTTGAGAACTATTTCCCCAGTTTGGGCCAGACTTTATATTCACAATATACCTTCTATCATCTTTGTTAAATTCCAAATCAATTCCAATAATTCCTGATTTTTTACCATTATAAACTTTTTCATTAATAAAAATAGCTAAGCCTTCAAGCCAATCGCCAAAAATACCTTCTTCACTTGATGAAATATGGGCATCTACAATACCCTTAATAATTTGCTCGGCTGTTAAAACATATTTTGCCTTGAATAAATAAGGATTTTTGCGTTTAAGAATTTGAGATAATTTAAGACTGTCAAGGCTTTGAATACGTTTTTCGTGAAAGGTTTCAATATTCTTTTCAAGGTATTGAGATACGTTTTTTAGGTTTAGTTTTTTCATATTGTACTTTTGGTTCTAATAAATAAAGTTCAACCGGATGTAATTGTTCTCTTACCATTTCACAATATTCTGGCACAATGTCTACCCCAATTGAATTACGTTTCATTCTATTTGCAACACTTAAAGTTGTTCCTGAACCCATAAACGGATCAAGTACAGTATCGTTTTGTTTTGTAAAAAGTTTAATAAACCATTCGGGCAATTCTTCGGGAAATGCTGCACTATGGCTTTTATTGTTACACTCAGTTGCCAAATGAAGTACATTAGTCGGGTATGCTTTATCGCGGTCTAACCAATTTGAGATGTTCTTACCAAAACCACTTCCTACTTTTGAATTATCTCTGTTTTTATCTGTTTCAGAAAGATTTTTTAATCTATTTTTTGCCCAGTCTCCCATTGGAACCATTACTTCTTCTTGATACATACTAAATTTTTTTTCTTTATTGAATTGAAGAAGTCTTTCCCATGAGTCACGAAAACGATTAGGCCATTTTCCGGGATAAGAATTTTTTTTGTGCCAAATAAATTCTTCAGTCCAAAACCAACCTTGTTTACGCATTGCTATAATTAACTCCATTACATACGTACTTCTTTCGCCATCAACGACTTTTTCTTTTATGTTAAGAATGAAAGTTCCTGTTGGTTTCAATATTCTTAATAGTTGTATTGATATTGGCAAAAACCATTCAACGTATTTGTCATGGTGGATTCCACCATAGGTATTCTTTCTTTGATCAGCATAAGGAGGTGAAGTTACAATTAAATCAACGGAATTATCTGGCAAAGATTTCAATTTTTCTTTACTGTCACCTTCAAATATTTCGGTTGTTATTTCCATATTGGTTGTTTCTGTATTTTACAAATTTAAGAATTAATTAGTTTAATTTTTTGATTGTTGATAAGTCATTCAATGTAATTTTTGGTGTATTTTAAATTAAAACACTTCTATTATAACATAATAAAAGTTATATCAATAAAATATTCTATAGTGGGGGTAAAGAGTTGGAATATCATTTCATTTTCACATATCCGTTTTATTGTCTTAACTTTGCTATTATGACTGAAATTAATCAAAAATATAGGAATCAGCAAATAAAAAAAGCTTCCTGGGTAGGAATAGCAGGAAATACAATTTTAGCCGTTTTAAAGATAGTGGCAGGGTTTCTTTCAGGTAGTTTGGCGGTTGTGGGTGATGGTATTGATACAGCTACAGATATTCTTACTTATTTCATTACATTAGTGGCTGCCCGAATAATGAATAAACCCCCTAATTACAAATATCCCTATGGATATAATCGGGCAGAGGCAGTAGCAACGAAGGCACTTAGTTTTGTAATATTTTTTGCTGGAGCTCAACTGTTTTTATCTGCATTGTTAAGTTTAATTAAAAATGAGCCTCACCCCTTACCTTCATTATTGGCAATTTATATAACCGTAATTTCAATTGTTTCAAAAGCAGGACTAGCATTTTATCAATTTAAAATTGGAAGGAAAATCCAAAGTAATATGTTAATTGCAAATGCAAAAAATATGCGAAATGATATTCTGATTTCTGCCTCGGTATTGATTGGACTTGTATTTACTCAAGTGTTTCATTTAGCTATTTTAGATTTGTTAACTGCAATAGCTGTTGGTATCTGGATTATGAAAGCAGGGTTTGATATTTTTATGGAATCAAGTCGCGAATTAATGGATGGTTCAGATAATCCGGAATTGTATTATAAGATTTTTGATGCTGTTGAGGAAGTGGGTGGAGCAAATCCACATAGAGTAAGAGTAAGAAAGCACTCAAACTTATATACCGTTGATTTAGATATTGAAATTGATGGTAAACTTACTATCGAAAAAGGGCATGAAATTGCAAAAGAAGTAGAAAATAATATTAAGGCACAAATTGAAAATGTGTATGATGTTTTGGTTCACGTTGAGCCTGAAGGAAACATTGAAAAGGAGAAATTTGGGCTTTCGCGAGAGAATATCGATACAGAGTTTAAAAAAGATAAAAATGCAAAATAAATATCAAAAGCCAACAGGCTCATATATTAGTTTTATGAGCAATAAAGTTAAAGCAAATGGAGGAATAAATCTGGCACAGGGTATCCCGGGGTTTGACCCTCCTGAGGAATTAACAAATGCATTGGGTAGTTTGGTTAATGAAAAGTTGCATCAATATGCACCGGGTACCGGTAATAGTGAGTTGCTGGAACTGTTATTAGAAAAGTACAGGAATGAATATCCCTGCCTGGCCGGTCGCCTGCCTGCCAGTCAGGCAGGACAGGCTTTTACAAAGGATGATTTCTTAGTAGTTCAAGGCGGAACGGAAGCACTATCATTATTATATATTTATTTTTGTAAAATATTACCTAAACCATTCTCTGCCCTTGCATTTGATCCGGTTTATGAGAGTTATAAATTCTTGCCGGGTATTTTTAATACCGATTTGGTTACATTTTCATTTGAACCAGATTTAACTGTCGATTTTGAGAAGCTGGAGAATGTTTGTAGGAATGAAAATGTTAAAGTTATATTTTTAGGTTCACCGGGAAATCCATATGGAAAAATATGGTCGAAAAATGAAATAAACAGTTTGTTAAAGTTGACTAATAAGTTGGATATATATGTTGTATTAGATGCCGTATATAAAGAATTATATTTTAATGAAAAACCGTACCTTCCATTAGACCAGTTTAATTCTAAATTATTTTATACAAATAGTTTTTCGAAGGTATTTTCAATTACCGGCTGGCGAATTGGATACTTGATTGCTCACAAAGAGCATATGCAACAAATTAAAACAATACATGATTATACCGGCTTATGTGCACCATCAATACTTCAGCAGGCAATAGTTGAATACCTGAAAACCTCTGGTTTTGGTAAAGATTATATTGAAAGTTTGAGAAATAAATTAAAAGAATCATACAATCGCTTATCAGAAGAGTTGCAAAAATTGGGTTTTGAAATTCCGGAAACCAAAGGAGGATATTTTGTTTGGGCAAAATTGCCCGAGAAATATTCAGATGGATTTAAGTTTGCAATCGATTTATACGATGAACAAAAGGTAGCAGTAATTCCGGGTGAGCATTTTTCTGATAATACTAAAGATTATATTCGCTTAAATATTGCACGCGAAAAAGAAGAAATTGGAGAAGGCATTAAAAGAATAAAAGCATTTTTTGAATGAATCAAAATATTATAAGGTATTTATTTCTCGCAGATTTTACAGATTTTTTCGCAAATTAACGCAAATGAAAGAAAATGATATTTCATATGATATAAGAGGTGCGGCTTTTAAGATTCATAATGAATTAGGTCCTGGATTACTAGAAAGCGTTTATGAAACAGCACTATCATATGAGCTAGAACAAATGGGATATAAAGTTAGAAGACAAGTTGGTATCCCAATGTCATACAAAGAAATAAATTTTGATGTTGGATTCCGTTTAGATATTATTGTTAATGAACTTGTAATAATTGAAGTAAAATCAGTTGAATGCTTGCTGGATGTTCATCACAAACAATTGTTAACATACTTAAAACTTACAGACAAAAAACTTGGATTATTAATAAATTTTAATTCATCTACACTTAAAAATTCTATTACTCGAATTGTGAATAATCTGAAATAATTCTGCGTATATTATCTGCGTATCAAATCAGCGGGAATTTGCGAGAAATTACATTTATTTTATATTAGATACCCCAAATCCTACTTCCATTAGATTCTTCCAATAATCAGGATAACTTTTTGAAACAACTCCTGGGTCTTTAATAACAAGTTGGTTTGTGATAATAGATAAAGGAGCAAAGGCTAAAGCCATTCTGTGGTCTTTATAAGTTTCAACAAAATGATTTTCCGGGGTTCTTATTACTCCATGACCATCCCAATTTATACAATTATTAGATTCGACTTTTATAGAAATTCCTAGTTTTTCAAATTCTACAACTAAAGCTTTAATACGGTCAGTTTCTTTAATCGAAAGATTATCCAAACCTGTTAACCTGAAAGGAATTTTCTTGGCGACCAATGTTGGAGTTAACGTTTGAGCTAAATCAGGACAATCGGTAAAATCGTACTCAAAGAATGTACAACTCGTTGGAATATTTTTAATTCTTAAACCAAAATTAGTAAAAGCAGAATCAATACCTAATATTTTATAAAGCTCAGTAAGTACTGAATCTCCTTGTAAACTATTTTTATTTAAACCCGTTAGTTCAACCATCGAACCTTCTACCAGGGAAATAATTTCAAACCAATATGAAGCAGAAGACCAGTCAGATTCAATAATAATTTCTTTAGGCTTATAATTTCCTTTTTTAACACTAATTTTATTACCAGTCCATTCTACATCAATACCATATTCTTGCATTAACTTTATGGTCATCCGGATATAGTCTTTCGAT
>DAOVYZ010000148.1 GCA_030635365.1 Bacteroidales bacterium | reverse complement strand
GACTTTGTTATATTCTCAGCTACTATCATAGGGTTTCAATTTAAAAACTCATACCAAAATTTATTTGACTAACTTAAGCTGTAAAGGTTAAATATATATATAGGCAATAAACAGCAACGAAAACAAATCCTTTCCATCTGGTTACTAAGCCTTTTCTTAATGGCAAAATAAATAAAAATAAAAGTAATGATATACCCAGCATCCAGAAAATATCAAATTTCAAAATCATTGGATTTATATCTATTGACTTTACCATGCTTGATAAACCAAGGATTGATAATATATTAAAAATATTAGAGCCTATTATATTACCAATAAAAATATCTAACTCCTTTCGCATTGCCGCGGCTATTGAAGTTGCCAATTCCGGCAAACTTGTTCCAAAGGCAATAACAGAAACCGAAATAATGCGTTCGTCCACTCCTAATTCAACAGCTATACTTGATGCCCCTTTAACCAAAAAATTTGCACCATAAATCAAACCGACTGAAGCAATTACCACAAATAAAAATGAGTTAAACAAATTGAGTTTTGGAGTAACTGACTCTTCAAAATTTGTTTTATTATGTTTCCGGGATTTATATATTGATACGAAAATATAAACCAGTAACATTACTATAAATGTAAAACCTTCGATGAAACTTAATCTTAAGTCTAAACAAAATACTAATAGTAAAAGACTAACAATCATCATAATTGACCAATCAAAATGGATTACTGTCTTTTTTACCCTTATGGGTATAACAATAGCGGCAAAACCCAGGACGAGAGCTATATTAGCAATATTTGAACCTATTACATTCCCAATTGCAATATCGGGATGCCCCATTATGACTGCATCTAAACTAACAACCAACTCAGGTGCTGAAGTTCCCAACGACACTACAACAATTCCTATGACTAATTTGGATACTTTAAAATGCCCGGCTAGTGAAACACTTCCTTTGACCAAAAAATCACCACTAAACATTAATAAAACAAAACCACCAAATAACAATAAATAATCCATTCTTGAAGTATATAATATTTACCCTTTCAAATCTTCTTTTGTTTTTTTTATAGAGTCATCAAGTTCCTTAAAATCCTTTTTTACATCACTCGTTTGATCATTCATTTCCCGTTTAATATCGTCTGCAGCTTTTTTAAATTCACGTATCCCCTTGCCTAAACCTTTTGCAATATCAGGTATTTTATTTGCCCCAAATAATAATAACACAACCAAAAGGATAACAAATATTTCTTGCCCGCTAATAAAAAGAAAGTTGTTGATCATAATCTCTTTTATATTATAAACGCATCAAAGATTCACAAATATACATTATGTTTAACTCATTTTATACATTAGAATTTATTTTATCACTTAGTTAGGGTTTAAACAAAAAAAGCCCCAAAAAGGGGCTTTGAAAACTATTTAATTCAGAGTTATTTTTTCTTTTTATCCTCTTGCTTTTTATGAACAGTATCATAAACAACAGGTGTTGCAATAAATAGTGAAGAATATGTACCGACAACTACACCAATTAATAACGCAAATACAAAACCTCGAATTACTTCACCACCAAAAATAAAGATAGTAAGTAATACAACGAATGTGCTCACCGATGTATTAAATGTACGGCTTAATGTACTGTTTAATGCTGTATTAAGAATTGTATGCCTGTCTCGTTTAGGATATAATGTAACGTATTCTCTAATACGGTCAAACACTACCACAGTATCATTTATTGAGTAACCAACAACTGTTAAGATAGCTGCGATAAATGCCTGGTCAAGTTCTAACGAGAATGGTAAGATTCCTGAAAATAATGAGTATATACCCAGAATAATTAAAACATCGTGTAACAACGCAACAATTGCCCCCAAACCATATTGCCAGTTTTTAAATCGAATAAATATGTAAACGAACATTAAGATAAGAGCAAGAATAATTACCACTAATGATGTGTAAAGAATATCATCAGCAATAGTGGCTCCTACTTTATGTGAACTCATTTTAAAATTACTATTAAAATCATCAATAGATACATTATCTCCAAGAACCGGTTTTAAGCCCTCAAACAATTTCGCTTCAACATCCTTATCAACTTCTACAGCATCTTCATCAATTCTATATTTCGTTGTAATTTTTACCTGATTATCATCACCAAAAGTCTTCACTTCAGGGGCACTACCATATACCGTTTCCAAATAATTTGCAATCTCAACAGTATTTACGGCATTTTCAAATCTTACTACATATGTTCTTCCTCCTGTAAAATCAACACCTAAACTTAGGCCATTGGTAAATAAAGAACCAAGGCTTACAAAAATTACAATTGCTGAAATCACATAAAATACTTTACGTTTTTCCAGGAATTTAACAGCAGTATTTTTAAATAAGCCTTCAGTTAATTTTGTAGAATAAGTTATTTCCTTATTACGCTTTAAGTACCATTCAAAAACTAAACGTGTTAGGAATATTGCTGTAAATAATGAAGTTAATATACCAATTAACAAGGTAGTAGCAAAACCTTTAATAGGCCCTGTACCAAATGTATAAAGTATTATTGCTGTTAATAAGGTTGTAACATTAGCATCAATAATTGCAGAGTACGCATTTTTGTATCCATCCTTTACTGCAAGCTTTACACCTTTACCAGCTAATAATTCTTCACGAATACGCTCATATATAAGTACATTTGCATCAACCGACATACCAATTGTTAAAATAATACCGGCAATACCGGGCAATGTTAATACTGCACCCAAAGATGCTAATACTCCTACTATAAAAAACATATTTGTAACTAATGCGAAATCAGCCACTAATCCTGCCTTTCGGCTATAATAGAAAATCATATAAAATATAACAACAATAAACGCTATAAAGAAAGAATTTAAACCTTTATCAATAGCTTCTTGCCCCAATGAAGGCCCTACTATTTCTTCCTGTATAATTCTTGCAGGAGCAGGTAGTTTACCTGACTTTAAAATATTAGCTAAATCTTTTGCTTCAATAACCGAAAAATCTCCTGAGATTGATGAACGCCCTCCTGTAATTTCTGTATTAACCCTTGGTGCTGAATATACATAGTCATCGAGTACAATCGCAATAAAGTTCCCAACATTATTCTTTGTTAAGCGCGCCCATACCTTAGCACCATCTGCATTCATACTCATAGTAACCTCAGCACTTCCAGCATTCTGACCAAATTCTTGCCTTGCATCTGTAATAACGTCACCATCAAGAGGTGCTTTACCATCCCTACCTGTTATTTTAATTGCATGCAATTCATAATAACTTGCTGATTCATCATGTTTATATGGTTTAAAGTGCCATTTAAAAACCATATCTCTAGGAAAAATAGGCTTAACCTGATTCATTTTTAAGTATTCATTCACTTTGGAAGTATCTGAATAATGAGCCATTCCAATAACAGAACCTTCCATAGGTTGCCCTGATTGAGGGTTAATACTTGGACGCAATACAGAGAAAAGTGGATATTTCTCCATAATTTGAGTCTGAGTTAGATCTGTTGAATCCTGAGCAATTGAATCGGATTCCAACTGATCAAGTAAAGATAACCCCTCGGTTTCTTCAACTTGTTGGCCATCAGCTTGAGTCTCATCTTCCAATAATTCACTGGCCTCTGCAGCTGGGGTTTCTACTTTTTCCAGTTCTTTAGTAGCCTGCTCTATATTGTAAATTACATCATTTGCCTGAAGAAGGTAATTATATACCTGAGTATTATTGTATGTTTCCCAAAACTCAAGATTTGCAGTACCTTGCAACAAATCACGAACTCTATCCTGATCTTTTACACCTGGTAGTTCAACCATAATTCTACCCGCATTTCCTTCCAGGCGTTGAATATTAGGTTGTACAACTCCAAATCTGTCTATTCTGCTGCGTAATATATTAAATGAGTTATCAATTGCATCTTTTGATTCCTCACGAATAATGTTCAGCACATCTTCGTTTGTTGAATTAAAATCTATTTTATCTCTTAATTCAATTGTATTAAAAATTGCTGCTAATCGTGCATTTGGATCAATTTCGTTAAAAGCTCTTCCAAATAATGTAACAAATTCTTCGCGACTATCCTTACTATATTCTTTTGCTAATACTAAAGCCCTTTGGAAAGTTGAATCCTTACTATTATTTGCCATTGCAACAATAATATCTTCAACAGATATTTCAAGAATAACATTCATTCCTCCTTTAAGGTCTAATCCAAGATTCACTTCTCTTTGCTGGCATTCTCTGAATGTATATTTTCTTATACCGAGATTATATACTTCTTCACTTGAAATTGAATCAAGATATTCATATTCCTTATCAGGATCACCTTGTGCATATTCTTTTGCATCCTGGTATACGCTTTGTGTAACCCAGGTAAATGACAAGTAATAAATACATATTGCGGCCAACATAATGGCCAAAAATCCAATAGCTCCTTTATTCTGCATTTGTCAAACTATTTTATTGATATTATTAATATTATTTTCTTATTAAGTAAATTGTCGTGCAAAGATAAAATTATTTTTTAGAAACACACTTTTTCAATGAATTAACATAAAGATTTAAAAGAAATCCAATTTACAAATCGCAAATCTCAAATAAGCTCCAATCCACAATAATTAAATTTCAATTGAAATTTTGAATTTGGTTATTAAAGTATTATTTGTCTTTTGATTTTTGTTTGTTGGAATTTAGATATTCACTCTATCAATTCCTCAAATTCTGCATCTAGTGCATTATTTTTAATAAAGTCGTAAAGAGTAACTTTACGAAGATTATAAAAGTTAGACCAATATTGCCTTAATGCGGATATATAGTTTTTCTTTGCTTCATCTTTTTCTTTTAATGCAACGTTTAAATCAAGAACATCTACTTTCCCAATCAGGAATCGCTGTTTAGTCATATCATATCGCTTTTGAGCAATTGTATCACTTTTCGCTGCAATAATCAATTGATCATCCTGTAAATTAAACTGCATTACGTTCAAATAAACACTTTGTACAAAATCCGTACGAGCCTGGTCAACAGTTGTTCGTATTACTTCCTGACTCGACTGTGCCATTTTATATCTCCCTTTTCCTAATCCCCAGTCAAGCAAAGGCACCTCTAAACCGAGTGTAAAGTTCTGTTGTTCTTTAGGATCAATATATGCATCTCTTAATTCCTCCGCCTGTTGTGTGTATCCAATGCTTGCAAAAACATTTGCCTGTAATCCTTTTTCCGATTTTGCCTTTGCTACATTCCTTTCAGCTTCTATTATTTGCCGTTCAAATGCTATAATATCCGGATTATTTGCCCTGGCAACTTCCAATGCCTGATCTACATCAACGGTAAGTTCCGGAATATCTTTTGGAATTATAAGATTTAGGTCAACCCTCTCGTTGAAACCTAAAAAAGAACGTAGCCGAAATTTCCTTATTTCTAAATCAACCAGTGCAGAATTTAATGACGAACCTGCATTTAAAAGGCTTAATTCCATTTGCATCAATTCGTTCTCTGCAATTGTACCAATATGGTATCTCCCTTCTGCAATTTTATACAATGTATCGGCATTCGAATAATTAACTTTTGAAACCTGTAAATTTTGTTGTGCCAATGCCAGATCGAAAAAATACCTAACCGCTTTCAGTGAAACATCTTCTAATGATGAAACATATTTCTTTTTTGCTTCATCGTATTTTAGAGGTTCTATTTTTTTCTGCCATTTATATTCATTATAAAGTAACACAGGTTGACGATATGTAACTGAAAAAGGATTTGTAGAATATGAGTGCTTACTGTTTCCTAAATCATCCAATCTCGACAAGTCTGTTTTTACAGAAATCTGCCCTCCGGTAAACGGAACATTCTGAACCACATCCAGATTTAAGTTTGTTGTATTTTTATCAACTCGCACAAAGGAGGTTCCTGTCGAATCATAAAATTCTCTATAGCTTCTATTTAAATCAGGGAACGTAGTATTTAATCTGACACTTGGCCTGAACCCTGCCTTATAGGTTCTAAACTCCCAATAATTTGCACGAAACTGGTGTTTAGCCATTATTGCATCAGGAGATTGTTCGCGAGCCAGTTTAATAACCTGTTCGAATGTTAAATGTTCGATTATTTTTTCTTGTGCTAATAATGGATAAACTAGAAAAATAATCAAAATTGTAATATATATTTTATATCGGTTCATTGAATTAAATTTTATAATTACTCATACCTTAACGATTCAATCGGATCTTTCTCTGCTGCTCTTTTTGCAGGAGATAATCCAAAAATTACTCCGATTAATGCACTTACACCAAAAGCAACAATTATTGATCCCGGGGAAATTATAGTGAGTATACCTGCAAACTTCATTATTAATTTTGAAAAAAGTACTCCAAAGAAAACACCTATTAATCCTCCCGAAACACTTATTAAAATTGCTTCGGAAAGAAACTGAGCAACTATATCTGTTTTTTTAGCACCTAATGCTAATCGAATACCAATTTCTTTTATACGTTCCATTACTGAGGCAAACATGATATTCATAATTCCAATACCACCAACTATTAATGAAATGCTTGCTATTGCCCCCAAAACAATATTAAAAATATCTTTGGTACGCTGCTGCTGTTTAAGCAACAACTCCGGTATCGTAATCTCATAATCTTTAACATTCATGTGCCTACGCAATAACATTCTACTTAAAATTTCTGTTGTAGTTGTTAATTGTTCAGTTTCCTCAACCTGCACAATTATCTTATCTAACTGATGGTAGTTTGAAGAAGATGATGACTTGTCTTGTCCACCAGAAAAACTAATAAAAAAGCCCATTCCGTGAATACCTTCTTCACTAAAACTTTTTGAATTGACTAAAGCTCTATTCTCATAACGTAATAACATGGTTTGCACGGGAATGTATACATTATCGTTAACTAAGTTAACTCCTGCATTATCAGCAGCAGAAAGTTTAACGTTTGTTTTCTCTAAAACTCCAACAACTTTTAGCCAAACATGGCCAAACTTTAAATACTGATTTATTGGATCAGTATCGCTAAAAACTTTGGCACTAATATTTGCACCAATTACACAAACAGGAATACCATTCTCAACCTGATATTCGCTAAAATGGAGTCCTTTCTCAAGCTTAACATTATATACCCCAAAATAATCATTATTAACACCAATAACTTTAGCAGGAACTCTTCGTCCGTTTTGCACTACAAAAGAATTGGCAATCACTACGGAAGTTATTCTCTTAACAGAAGGAATGACATCTTTAATTGTCTCCATATCTTTCAGGGTAAGGCCCGGAGAAAATTTTTCTTTTTTCGTTTCTCCATTTTCATTCTCTGTCCCTTCTGTTGATCCACCATTTTCCCCATTCCCTGTTAAATCAATAGTGGGAGTAATTACAATATTATTTACCCCAACCATTTTTATTTGCTCCAATATTTCTTGTTGTGCACCATTACCAATTGCAAGCATGCTAATTACAGCAGCAGTACCAAATATAATTCCCAAGGCAGTTAAAATTGATTTCAATTTATTTGCCAACAAGGATTCTATTGCAATTTCAATATCATGAAAATATCTACTAATCATAAGTATCTCTATTTTGAACCTTGTGATGATCTGCGTCTTTGTCCATTTTGTCTGTTAAAATCCCTTTCAGGCCTTTTAACTTTTTCCTGATTTTTTTCTTCCTTTTCTTTTTTTAATCTTTCTCGTTCCTTTAGTATTGGAATTAGCTCTTCACCTGACAACTTAAATTTTTCCGAAAATTCAGGAACAGAGAAATAAACTTCATCACCTTCTTCAACACCTTGTTCAATAATTATATAGTTTTCATTTGTTTTTCCCGGAATAATTATTTGTTTTTTATTTGACTTTGTATAAACAAAGCTTAAGCTATCTTCGTTATGAATTGCTTCTAATGGAAGGAATAAAACCTCCTCGTAAACATTTG
>DAOVYZ010000458.1 GCA_030635365.1 Bacteroidales bacterium | reverse complement strand
TTTTAAATCTGATATTACTAAATGGGAGCAAATAAATATTCCTCTTCCAAAATTATCTGATAATTACCAAATTGCATTTGAAGGAATTGGTTTAGGAGGTTATGGAATTTGTATTGATAGTATTACAATTATTGAAGATGGTAAATTTGTAGAACCGGCAGTTTATGTAGATAAAGATACAATTTGCTTAATTGATACAATTGAGTTCTCAACAAACATTGATAGTTCATATGAATTATATTGGGATTTTGGTGAAACAGCAAATCCTAAATCGGCAACAGGAGTTGGGCCACACAAGGTTAATTATTTATCACCCGGTTTAAAACCTGTTGAATTAATTGTTGATAATACTTATATAAAACAGAAATCTGATATTGTTGTGGTTCATGATTTACCAACAAATACAAGTTTTACAATTATTGGAAATAAATTGACTTCAAATTATTTATATGGCAATCAATGGTATCTGAACGACAATCCAATTGAAAATGCTACAGATCAGGCCTATACTATTAAAGAAGATGGAGATTATTATTTAGTGATTACAAATCCTTTTAATTGTACAGCTGTATCAGAAAGTCAATATTTGGTTGTTAGCGATATTGAAGAAATAAGTGAAGTAATAACTGATGAAGGTAAAATTAGCATTTATCCTAATCCAAACAGAGGTGATTTTACAATCCAATTAAACCTTAAGAATAGGGAGTCTCAATTAAATTATAATTTATTTGACATCACCGGCAGGAAAATACAATCGGGTGTTGTTGAGTTATTTGAGAAGAACAAAAACATTGTTTTGAATAATCCGAAAGAAGGAATTTATATTTTACAGATTTCAAATTCGGATAGTTATTATATATCGAAATTGATAATAAAAAAGTAGGACTACTTAAAAATAGCCCTACTTTTTTCAGATCATTAAAAGTATTGTTATTTTACTCCATCAATTGCAGTCTTTAAAGCTTGTTCAAGCATTTTAACATCAGGTTCGGGGATGAAATTATTTTTCATCATCATATCTATTGTAGCTCTTGTTTGGGTTATATCTTCCATAGTACGATTAAATACTTCGTCCCAGGTTAATTTAATTCGTGCTACTCCATTTTTGATAGCTTCCATAGCAACATCCGCAGCTTCATGTGCAAACATTTCAGTTTCATCCATCTTAGGCATAATATAATCCGGATTTATACCTTTCTTTTCAGCATAATTAGCCATTGAGTATGCAGCAGTTATTGCCATTTCATCAGTAATTTTGGAAGCTTGAACCAGCAATGCTCCTTTTAAGATTCCGGGAAATCCTAATGAATTATTTACCTGATTTGGGAAATCACCTCGGCCTGTTGCCACAATATATGCACCAGCTTCTTTAGCTGCATATGGGTAAATTTCAGGAACAGGATTTGCACATGCAAAAACAATCGGTTTTGTTCCCATGCTGCGTATCCATTCAGGTTTAACAACATCAGGGCCTGGTTTACTTAGTGCTATTAGAACATCAGCTCCTTTGCATGCTTCGGCTATGTCATTTATTTTGCCGGGATTTGTTTTTTCGCATAATTCCCATTTTCGATAAAACCTGGCATCAGCTTTTATATCTTCACGATCTTTATGTAATCCACCTTTTGAATCAAAAAGAGTCATATTTTTAGGATCGGCTCCGGTATGAAGAATTAATCTGGCAATAGTTGTATTCGAAGCACCTGCTCCATATAACACAACTTTTATGTCTTTCATTTCTTTCTTAACTATACGCAAGGCATTAATCAAACCGGCAACAGTAACTGATCCGGTTCCCTGGGCGTCATCATGCCATACAGGAATATAACATTCTTCTCTTAATGTATCTAAAACTTTGTAACAGTTTGGTTGAGATATATCCTCAAGATTAATAGCCCCAAAGCTTGGTTGTAACATTTTTACAAATTCAATAATCTTATCAGGATCGTGTTCGCCTTTTTCATTATAGCTGTCAACACAAAGCGCAACGGCATCTACTCCGGCTAAGTATTTCATTAAATATGCTTTACCTTCCATTACACCTAAACCTCCGGGAGGTGTACAATCTCCGTCTCCTAAAACTCTGGTAGAATCAGAAACTACAGCAACCATATTACTCCGATTCGATAATTCGAATGAGGTATTATTATCGTCACGGATTGTAGTTGAAACTTTTGAAACACCCGGAGTGTAATAAACATTAAACCAGTTAAATCCATAAACACCTGCTTTTGGAATAGTTTGCATTTTACCACCATAAAACTTATGGCTTAATAAAGCTAACTCTTTCAGAAATATTGTTTTAGCTTTTGCTATTTGTTCCTTAGAAAAATTGCTTGGAAATAGTTCATCAAGATTTTTCAGGGATAGATCGATTTGTGACATGAAAACCTCCTTATTTTGTTTATTAATTTTATAAATGAATTTTGGGATTAAACAAATTTAAGAAATTATTTGTCTTAATGACAGAGGAAGTAGAGGTCATATAAAACAGAATGCTATGTTATATAACAGTAAAACAAAAAGCTGTCCTTTCGAGACAGCTTTCACAATTATTTAAGTTTATTGATTTATTCAGGTTCTTTGTCAGATATTTCGTAATGTTTAAGAGGGTTTTTGCTGATTTTTTTATATTCAGTTCTGTTTCTGAAAATATCACAAGCTAAATAAATAGCATTTCTAAACGAAACCTCAGATGCTTTTCCTAATCCGGCAATTTCAAAAGCTGTTCCATGTCCCGGTGAAGTTCTAATAAAGTTAAGGCCGGCAGTGTAATTTACACCTGCATCAAAGACCAGTGCTTTAAAAGGAATTAAGCCTTGATCATGATACATTGCTAAAACTGCATCATACTCCTTAAAGTTATCGCTACCAAAAAATCCATCAGCAGGGTATGGGCCAAGAGCCAGTATCCCTTCTTCGTTTGCTTTTTTTATTGCCGGAATTATTATATCTATTTCTTCTTTACCAAGCAATCCATTATCTCCGGCATGAGGATTAAGCCCCATTACCGCAATTTTTGGTTTTCTAATCCTAAAATCCTGAATCAGGCTATTATTCATTATTCTGAGTTTGCTTAAAATAGCATCTTCAGTTATTGCTTCAGAAACTTTATTGATTGGTAAATGCGTGGTAACAACTCCAACTTTAAGAATATCACTTACCATTAACATTAAGGATTCTTTTGAATTCGATTCTTGTGTTAAATATTCAGTATGGCCGGGAACGTTAAATTTCTCAGATTGTATATTATCCTTATTTATAGGGGCT
>DAOVYZ010000470.1 GCA_030635365.1 Bacteroidales bacterium | reverse complement strand
GCACTGCGTTTACCCTTTCTTGTTATTTCTTCAAGAAATTTAATTTCAGAGTCAGTTAATGTTACTTTATATTTTTTCATAGCAGTTTCTTGCAAATATACAATATATTACCAGAAATAACATCCTTGACTTAACACTAGTTCAAATAATAAAACTCAAATACCAAACAAATCTCAATCTAACAATATCCAAATTCTTTTATATTGTAATTTGAGATTTGAGATTTGAAATTTATTTTTCAAATTTCGATAAAATTTGAAAAAGTTTCCGTCCTTTTATATTCTGTTGAGTCATTAATAAAAAAAGCAAGGATTTGGGCAAAGATTACCTGGACATAAACACACAATTAATTGAAAGTGCGCGTAAAGGCAATCAACAGTCAATGTACAGACTGTATAAATTATATGTGCAGGCAATGTATAATACCTGCATTAGGATGGTTTCAAATCAGCATGATGCAGAAGATATTATACAAGAATCATTTTTAAGTGCATTTAATAATTTGGGTTCTTTTCGTGGTGATTCTTCTTTCGGTGCATGGCTAAAACGAATTGTAATTAATAAGTCAATAACTGCAATAAAAAAGAAAAAACAAGAATTTACTGACATAGACAATTTACAAATTGTTGAAGAGAATGGGCAGAAAGAAAGTTTTCCAAAAATTGACCCCCAAATAATACATGAATCTATTAAAACTCTGCCTGAAAAAGCAAGAGTAGTTCTAAACCTTTATTTACTTGAAGGTTATAAGCACAAAGAAATTGCCGAGATATTAAACGTATCAATATCGACATCAAAATCTCAATATCTTCGTGCATTACAATTATTGCGAACAAAACTTAAAAAGGAGATTCGTTATGAACATTGAAGAATATATCCGAAAAAACAGGAATCAATTTGATGTTGAGCATGCCGATGAAGATTATCTATGGACCGGGATTTCGCAATCACTGGATTCCAAAAATAGAAAGAATCGTTTTATGATCTTTAAGATCTCTGCAGCTGTAATATTAATAATTGCTTTATCATTCTTCGCATACCAATTAATATCTCTTCGCAATAATCAACAATTAATCCTGGCTAAAATTGACCCAAAACTTGCTAAGCAAGAAGCTCAATTCCAAAATCAAATTAAAACCTATTATCAGGTTTTACAAAAGTCTGACTATGATAAAGATCTATTAACAACTAGTTTTAAAGATATTGAATACATTGATACACTTATAAGCAAGTATTCTGATGATCTTTATAAAAATGGCCCAAATCCTAAGTTATTAAACTCATTAATGGATCTTTATCAAAAGAAGTTAAAATTACTTGACAGAATGTTAAATGAAATAGAAAAAAATAAACAATATGAAAACGATAAAACAAATATTTAGAAATATATTAGGGATACTTATAATCTCTTTATGCTTAACTCAATTAAGCATTGCACAAGAAAGAAAAGAATCTTTTGTAAAAACTTATGAATTAAACTCAACAGGAGATTTCTCTTTTTCATGTTACGATACTGACTTAAAAGTTAACACATGGGAAAAAAATGAAGTAAAACTTACCGGTGAAATTATAATTAAAGGTGGTAAAAAAGAAGACCAGGATGAATTAATTTATGTTTTTAAAAATCCCGAAGTTTCTCACAGCAGCAATTCACTTAATATTAAAACAGATATTGCTGAAAGCACTATTATAATTGGCCCGTTTAAAAAAATAACATTGGTTTCCGGGAAAGTAATACGAGTTGATAAATTTAAAGCTACATACACTCTTTGGGTACCAGAAAGTGTAGGATTTAATTTGAAGAGCAAGTATAATAATATTGAAATAGCAAATTTAAAAGGGGAAGTAAATTTTGAGTTGAATGATGCTGATTTAGTCCTTTCCGAATTTAACGAAGGCATATTTAGAATAAAATACGGCAGTATTAATATTGGAAAAGGAAATAAAGCTCTATTTGATATCTACGATAGCAAGTTTGAGATTAAAGAGATAAATAGAATGTCTTTAGAATCAAAATATTCTGAATACGATATAGAAAAAGTGCAAATTATGGTTTTTAAATCATATGATGATAAATTTAGAATCAGGGAAATCTCAGGAATGACAGGAGACGCAAAGTATACAGATTTCAATATTGAAAGTAACATGGGTATATTAAAATCAAACTTATATGATTCTAAAATCAATGCAAAAAATATAAATAAAGTTACTTATACTGCAAAATACTCAGATCTTAAAGCCTTAAATGTAGGCTCATGCGAAATAAGTAGTTTGTATGATTCTAACATTGAATTTGCAAAAGTTGATGAATTTACATGCAAGGAATCAAAATATGATGATATCATATTTGAATCTATTTCAAAATCAGTTTACATGCCCAATACATATGACAGTAAGTTAAAAGTATTAAAAGTAAAGCCAAGTTTCGAAAGTTTTGAAGGTGAGTTTAAATATGGTTCAGTAATTATGAAACTAGGCCCTGCATTGGATTATAGCTTAAATTTTGAAATCACACATGGTAGTGTAAATTACTCCAAAGAAAAATTTAAACTAAAAAATAATGACAACTCTGATAGTGACACCTTTTTAGGTGGTTTTATAAGTATAAAAGAGGGCAGTACTCATACTTTTAAGGCATCAACAAGTGCAAATCCAAAATGTAAAATTAAATTTACCGCTTACGATACTGATTTTAATTTTAACTAACAATTACTTCATACTGCCAAGAAAGAATTCAAACTCCGGAAATAACACTCCGGAGTTTCTGCTTTAATTCAAATATTAACAAAATCCTTCTATTTATAAATCATTAGCGTCTGAAACGTTCTTTAATGCATTATAAAACCAAGTATCAAATAAATAACAATAACAATTATGCCATTAAACAATGCGTAAGGTAACTGGGTTTTTACATGATCAATATGATCGGTTGCTGACGCCATTGATGAAATGATAGTTGTGTCTGAAATAGGTGAACAATGATCGCCAAAAACACCACCCCCAAGGGTTGCTGCAATTGATCAGGGAACGCTTACATCAAGCGTTTGAGCCATTGGTACCGATATTGACATCATTATAGCAAAGGTTCCCCATGAAGTTCCTGTTGAAAATGCAACAAAT
>DAOVYZ010000484.1 GCA_030635365.1 Bacteroidales bacterium | reverse complement strand
GCACTGCGTTTACCCTTTCTTGTTATTTCTTCAAGAAATTTAATTTCAGAGTCAGTTAATGTTACTTTATATTTTTTCATAGCAGTTTCTTGCAAATATACAATATATTACCAGAAATAACATGCTTGACTTAACACTAGTGATTTCTTATAATAAGCTATTTCTTCCAAACAAGCTATTTTTAGTCCTTGCCTGGTTTCAATGGTTTCAACATATCTGCTTGCATCTAATAAAGATTCATGAGTACCTGTATCTAACCACGCATAACCACGCCCCATCAATTCAACCTTCAACCTATTCCGTTTTAGATATTCCTGATTTACCGTAGTAATCTCAAGTTCACCTCTTACAGATGGTTTTATATTTTTTGCTATTTCAACGACTTTATTTGTATAAAAATATAATCCAACTACTGCATAATTTGATTTTGGATTCTCAGGTTTTTCTTCAATTGATTTTACATTTCCTTCTTTATCAAATTCAGCTACACCATATCGTTCAGGGTCTTTAACCCAATATCCAAAAACTGTAGCTATTTGATTTACTTTAACATTTTGAATGGATCTCTCTAAAAGTTGTGTAAAACCATGTCCATAAAATATATTATCTCCTAACACCAAGCAAACATCATCATCACCTATAAAATCTTCTCCAATAATAAACACTTGAGGCAAACCATCCGGTGAAGGTTGTTCTGCATATAAAAACTTCATACCCAATTCTTCACCTGATCCTAGAAGTCGCTTAAAATAAGGCAAATCATATAAAAACAACGTTCACTAATTACACAAATTATTATATATTCTAAATAACAATTTGCCAATAACCCGTTTTATCACTACCTACTCTTCTTAATTATATTTAGTTCTTTAATGTTATTTTTTAAGCCTGCTTTTATATTTCTGTCGGCGAATTTATAAAAATTTCGATTAATATAAGGTTGACGTAAATAAATCATCTGTATTCATCATCTTTAAAATATTCCTTGCTGTTTTCTTACCTATACCCGGCACATTACACAACTGTTTTTCGGTTGCGTTAAATACGTCTTTTAATGAGCCAAAATTGGATAAAACATCTATGGCTCTTTGTTTTCCAACTCCGGGAAAATTCTGTAATACCTGAACTTGTAATTTTTTTATATTGTTCTTACGTGCTTTTTGATGCTTATTGTAAACCCGTCGATTAGTTTCTGTCAGAGTTTTCTCTTCTTGTTTGCCCGCAGCAATTATAAGGCTTAAGGTTTCCGTGAGGTCTTTAGTTCGTAAATCGGTATTCCCATAAATACCGATAAGTGTACCAATGCCCCCTGAACAGCCTTCCTACTCATTCGGATACCGCTTATACTGCTTTTTATTCCTTCAAGAATCAATATGTAAGGCTTATTTTGGGTTAATGATTTATATCCTTGCCTGAATAATCTGCCATCTTTTATCGAAAGAATAAAATCGGAAAGTGTTTTTCGTTCAAATATGATAGTTTCATTAAGAATAAAATCGCCATGCTTTAATTGCTTTATTTCAAAGCTTACATGTTTATTTTGTTTTAGAATATTTTTAATTTTTTCTGTATCTTCTCGCGAATCAATGATTATGTGCATCATAATTCTGTATTGAAACAATACGTTTTCATTTCTATCTTTAACTTATATATACTTTATTTTTCCGTTTTTACTTTTGGCTAAATGATATTTCTCATAATTTAATACATATTATTTAGTATAGTAGCCACCGGTTTTGGGAGCACCTATAAACTCAATTTTATTATCTTTTTTAAGTTGGCTTAAATACCGTTCAACTGTTCTTTTAGGAATTTTAAGTTTTTTAACAATATCTGTTGATTTTACAGGTTGATTTTCTTCAATAAATTTTAACAATGCATTTACTCCGCCATTTACTCCGCCATTTACTCCGTCATTTAATCCGTCATTTAATCCGTCATTATATATTTTATTAGGAATTATTGTTTTTGATAAGGGCACTTGCACTACAAATATGTCTTCTTCTCTGAAAATTATATTTTCACTACCGGAATATGCTTTGGAATATTTGTAAACATTGCGTATTCCTGTTCCTAATTCCTCTGAGCGCCCCATTTGGGTAAATATTTGTGCTATATGCGGATTTTTTGGAAATGGCTCAAAACTATCCGGATAAAGTTGTCCATAAGCGTGGGGCTTATTCGCATTCTTACTATTAACTTTATCTCTATAAATAATAAACGAAGCCGGATAAGCATTTGTGTATTCTCTGTGAATCAGCAGATTTGCTACAATTTCTCTAAATATTTTTTCCCTTAATGAAATTCGTTGATCGCCTTGTAAATAAAACTTATCCGGCAAATGTTTTGCAACAAAAGCCATCAACCTGTCGTAAGATTCAATTAAGTTGCATCTTATATTATCACGATCATCATATCTATCCACATCAACTTTTCTTAAAAGCGCATCAATTTTATAATGTGGTACGGCACTTTGAATAATCTCGTCTTTTCCAAACAACAAAAGTGCCGTCATTGTAAAACCTTCATCTCCTGTAAATAAATCTTTGCGATATAATCCTGCAGTTTTAAAAAAATCAAAATCAGACAATTCGTTCCATGGATGATCCGGCCTATTTAAACGTATTAATTTCCGTGTCCTCTCAACGATTCCTGTTACAAAATCAGTTTCTTCCAAATAAGGATATATTTTGTTCTCAGAATAAAGTACACTTTTTCTATCATAGAGATTTTTTATTTGTTCGTCTGTTTTTAATTCAAAATCACCATCAGCACTACGATCATATACTTTATTATTGCACCTGTGAACTTGCGATGAAACAGGCACGTAAATATGAATAATTTTCTTATTTTGAAATTCGATTACTTGTGGAGCTAAAAGAAACGAAGGAAACAGTTTTTGAGGATTGGTCAATTGT
>DAOVYZ010000499.1 GCA_030635365.1 Bacteroidales bacterium | reverse complement strand
GGGATAGTTTCTATGCAGATAGATAAAAAAAGACCATCTTTTATAATCAAAGATGGTCAAAAGTAAGCAAATATTTATTTTATTCTATTCCTAATTCTTTCTTTACTAATGGTAATATATCAATACTTTGATCAGAAAAATATAATACACCCCCTGTACCAAGATCAAATACATAAGTAAACCCACCTTCCTTTGATACTTTTTCTATTGCAGACTGTGCTTTATCCATAATTGGTTGAAAAAGTTCTGCTTCTTTTTGCTGTAAATCCTGCTGTGCTGTTTGCTGGAAGCCTTGTATTCTTTGTTGCATTTCCTGAATTTCGGTTTCTTTCGATTTTTTAACAAGGTCTGAGTATGTTTCTTGTTTTTCAAGATAAAGATTTACTTTATTTTGATACTCAACCTGCATTATTTCCATTTCTTCCTGTAACATTTTACTATAATTTTGCAATTCAATCCTTGCACTATCTCTCTCTGGCATTACAGAAAGTAATTCATTTGAGTTTATATGCCCAAACTTATAATCAGTTTTTTGCGCAAAAGCACCTGAAACCGAAACCAAAACTGCAATTAATAATATTCCCAGATATTTTTTCATATTTTCCTAATTTTTAATTTACATGCAAATTTATAAAATTAATTTTTATAGCCTAATTTTTCTAAAACTTCATCACTTTTGTCAAACCTTGGATCTGTAAAAAGAATAGTTGCTCCAGATGCAGTATCAAAAATGATTGCAAAATTTCCTGATTCAGCTATATCTTTAATAACGTTGTACACTTCATCCTGAATAGGTTTTATAAACTCCTGCCTCTTCTCAAACAATTCTCCCTGTGGGCCAAAATATCTGCGCTGAAGATCCTTTACTGCTTTTTCTTTAGAAGCAATTTCTGCTTCTCTTTGTTTCATTAATTCGTTAGTTAGCAAAACTTTCTCTGTTTGATATTCTTTAAAAACTTTATCAACTAAGTCATATTCTGCCTCTATCTCTTTTTGCCATTCCAGCGATAATTGATTTAATTTATCCTGTGCTGCTTTGTATGCAGGAATATTACTTAAAATATATTCCGTATCAACATAAGCAAACCGTTGTGCATGTAACGCAGTAATAAGCAACACAAATATTACACCAAAAAGTATTTTTTTCATAATGGTATATTTTAAAATTGTTGTCCTATAACAAAATGAAACTGACTCCCATTTTTATCCCCACGTAAATCTCCCGGTATATCATCGAAACCGTATCCCCAATCGACTCCCAGCAATCCAAACATTGGTAAAAATGCCCTTAAACCAATACCTGCTGATCTTTTAATCTGAAATGGGTTAAATGAATCCATTCCTGTCCATGCATTACCAGCCTCCACAAAACCTAGAACATATATCGTAGCCTGTGGTTTTAGTGAAATTGGATAACGAAGCTCAAAATTAATTTTCTCATATACATTACCCGCATCAACACCTCCAGAATTTATCGGTGTTAATGATCCATTTTCATAACCTCTTAAGCCAATTGTTTCGACTCCATACAAATTATATCCTGAAAGGCCATCGCCACCAAGATCAAATCTTCCAAACGGAGAATGCCCAATATCTTTATTGTAATAACCCAAAAATCCAAATTCAGAATTTGCAGCTAAAACCAAGTCTTTCCAAAGCTTAATATACCATGAACCTTTATATTTCCATTTATGGTATTCTATCCATTTATATTTACTTGAGTTCTCAATATCTACGGGAATTTTATAATCTATAAAATCCTTTGGGGCTGTTGGATTATTTCTATTATACTCTTCAATACTTATATTTTCAGCTTTAGCATTTGTATTAAATGTAACTATATCGGTCAGCTCATCCTCAGATAATTTCCAAAATTTATCTTTCTTAAATAAAGAATACGGAGGTGTTAACTGAATTGTTAATGCAAAAGTAGATCCCGACCTGGGGTATATTGGTGCGTCAACAGAACTTCTTCCGAATGTGGTTTGTACACTAAAGTTATTTGAGTATCCATTTTTGAATAGAAAATAATCCCAATCATTTAACTCATAATACTGATAATTAACTGAGTTCATTAATGTAAAATAATCATCGGGCCATTTTAATCTTTGTCCAAGTCCAATTGAAACTCCAATAATTTTCATATTTTTCCCGCTTAACCTAAACCATCGATCAGTTCTATTTTGAATAGAATAGTACACCGATACTGAAAATGAATTTGGCCTTGTACCGCCTAACCATGGCTCAACAAAACTTATATTATATGATGAATAATATTTCCCATTTGTAGATGCTCTTAAGCTAAGAGTTTGTCCATCTCCCGATGGGACAGGTCTCCATGCACCTTTCTTAAACATATTACGAGCAGAAAAATTACTAAATCTAAGCCCCAGTGTTCCAACAAACATATTTCTACCCCACCCACCTGAGACTTCCAATTGATCTGTAGATTTTTCAACTAATGTATATTTCAAATCCACTAGTCCTTCTGCCTGGTTAATATTTATTGGTTCTATTCCAAATTGCTCAGGATCAAAATAGCCTAATTGTGCTAATTCTCTTTGAGAACGCATTATTTCAGATTTGCTGAATAATTTTCCAGGCTTCGTTCTTAGTTCACGTCTAATAACATGTTCATTTGTCTTTGTATTCCCATTTATAGTAACTTCACTTATTCGGACTCTATCTCCTTCCACAATT
>DAOVYZ010000308.1 GCA_030635365.1 Bacteroidales bacterium | reverse complement strand
TTTTTCCTTCAAAAAATTTAAGCTGTTATGGTGACGGTGGTGCATTATTTGTTAAAGACAATGAATTAGCAAAAAAATGCAAAATGATTGCAAATCATGGACAAAGCAAAAAGTATCATCACGATATTGTGGGTTGTAATTCAAGGCTTGATTCAATTCAGGCTGCTATTTTGAACGTTAAATTAAAATATTTAAATGAGTATACTATAGCAAGGCAAAATGCTGCAAAAACCTATAATGACTTGTTGAAGGATATTCCTGGTATAAAGACTCCGGTGTTAAATCATAGATCAACTCATGTTTATCATCAATATACAATTATTTTAGGAAATAAAATTAATAGGAATAAATTGCAGGAATATCTTAACTCTAAGGGAGTTCCTACTATGATTTATTATCCTGTACCACTTCATAAGCAAAAGGCATATGAAAAAGATCGTAGTGAGGTATTCCATATAACTGAGAAATTATCTGAATCGGTCTTGTCCCTTCCAATTCATACAGAAATTACAAGAAAAGAACAAGAGTTTATTGTATCTACAATTAGAGAATTTTTAAAATAAATATTATGGATTATTTTGCTCATGAAACAGCTGTAGTTGACAAAGGATGCCAAATTGGAGAAGGAACAAAAATTTGGCATTTTTCTCATATTATGACAAATTGCAGAATTGGCAAAAAATGTAATATTGGACAAAATGTTGTAGTTTCTCCCGAGGTTATTTTAGGAGACAAAGTTAAGGTTCAAAATAATGTTTCAATATATACAGGGGTTATTTGTGAAGATGATGTATTTCTTGGACCTTCGATGGTTTTTACAAATATAACAAATCCGAGATCGGCAATAGTTCGTAAAAATAAATATGAAGCAACCTTAGTTAAAAAAGGAGCATCTATAGGTGCAAATGCAACAATTGTTTGTGGAAATACTATAGGAGAATTTTCTTTTATTGGTGCAGGGACTGTTGTAACAAAGGATGTTAAACCTTATGCGTTGATTGTGGGAAATCCCGGTAAGCAAATAGGTTGGATGAGTGAATATGGGCATCGGCTTGATTTTAATGAGAAAGGAATCGCTGTTTGCCCTGAAAGTAAGGAAAAGTATAAAATAGAAAATGACCGGGTTAGAAAAATAGTTTGATTTAAAATCTCAAATGACAATAATCAAAAAACAAATAAATTTCAATGAATCAATATTCAATAATCTAAGTTGTGTTTGGGAATTTTAAATTTGAGAGTTATTTATTATTTGGAATTTGAATTTTGTTATTTCCAGTTAAAAACACTAAAAATTACACGAGTAGCATGAGGAATGTATTAGTTACAGGGACTGCCGGATTTATAGGTTTTCATTTATCTAATAGATTATTAAAAGAAGGATACAAGGTAGTAGGATTAGATAATATTAATGATTATTATGACGTAAACTTAAAATATGGCAGACTTACGGAGTCTGCCATAAATAAGAAGTTGATTGAATATAATAAATTGGTAGAATCAGATAAATATGAGAATTATAAATTTATTAAACTTAACCTTGAGGATCAGGATAACATAAATCATTTATTTAAAACTGAGAAATTTGATTTAGTGGTAAATTTAGCTGCACAAGCAGGTGTGCGTTACAGCTTGAAAAATCCGCATGCATACGTAAATAGTAATATTGTGGGTTTTACTAATATTCTTGAAGCCTGCAGATATAATTCAATAAAGCATTTAGTATATGCAAGTAGCTCTAGTGTTTATGGGCTAAATAAAAAAATGCCTTTTTCAACAAGTGATAATGTGGATCACCCTATCAGCTTGTATGCTGCAAGTAAAAAGTCAAATGAACTAATGGCTCATACATATAGCCACTTATATAATATACCTACTACCGGCTTAAGATTTTTTACAGTTTATGGACCATGGGGAAGGCCAGATATGGCATTGTTTTTATTTACAAAAGCTATATTGGAGGGAAAGCCTATTGATATATATAACTATGGGAATATGCAACGTGATTTTACTTATATTGATGATATTGTTGAAGGTGTTGTAAGGGTTTTAGAAAATCTACCAAAGGGCAAGAAGTCAATTAAAGATCCTTCAGTTTCTATAGCGCCATATAAAATTTATAATATTGGAAATAATGCACCGGTTATGCTTAATGATTTTATTGAAGCTATTGAAAACTCATTGGGAAAAAAAGCAGAAAAGAATTTAATGCCGATACAACCGGGTGATGTTGAAAAAACATGGGCAGATGTTACTGGACTTATTGCTGATTTAGAATATAAACCCATAACAGATATAAATCATGGGGTTAAAAAATTCATTAAATGGTATAAATCTTTTTATAATCTCAATTGATAAATTGTTAATTATTAAAGTAAGATTCAATAAATATATTACATAAGAATATTTACTTTTGTGTAAACTTAAAGAAATGATTAGTTTCACTAATAAAAACTTTGCTTTAATAGGTGTTGCAGGATACATAGCAGAGAGACATTTACATGCTATAAAAGAGACAAATAATAATTTAGTGGCTTCTTTGGATAAATTCGATTGTGTTGGTAAGATTGATAGTTATTTTCCTATGTCTGATTTTTTTACTGAATTCGAAAGATTTGACAGGCATATTGATAAGTTGAAAAGAGAAGATATAAAAATTGATTATGTTAGTATATGTACTCCTAACTATCTTCATGATTCGCATATACGGTTTGCTTTACGTCATGGTGCTGAAGCGATTTGTGAAAAACCTGTTGTTCTAAACCCTTGGAATATAGATGCTCTTCAGGAGATTGAAAAAGAAACAGGGAAAAAAGTAAATAACATTTTACAGTTAAGATTACATCCATCAATAATGGAACTAAAAAGGAAGATAGATAGTGAACCCAAGGACAAAGTTTATGATATTGATTTGACATATATAACTTCACGCGGGCATTGGTATTTTATATCATGGAAGGGAGACTCACAAAAATCAGGGGGAGTGGCTACAAATATTGGAGTGCATTTTTACGATATGCTAACATGGATATTTGGTGATGTTAAAGAAAATATTGTACATATTTCTCAAAATGATAAAGCAGCCGGTAACTTAAAATTAGAAAGAGCCAATGTGAGATGGTTTTTAAGTGTGGATTTTAATGATGTTCCAAATGGAGTTAAGCAAAAAAATCAGCGAACATTTAGGTCGATTAGAGTTGAAGGAGAAGAAATAGAATTTAGTGGCGGATTTGCAGATTTGCATACAATTTCATATCAGCGTATTTTAGAAGGAAATGGATTTGGATTAGAAGAAACAAAAAAATCAATAGAAACAGTATATAATATTAGAAACGCTAAACCAATTGGTTTAAAGGGAGATTATCATCCATTTTGTATTAATGGTAACAAATAGATTAATATATCAAATACATGATAATTAAATATATATTAATTAGAGGTGTAAAAGATAATTGAATTTATCATATTCAAGGGGGATAAATACCCTCTTTTTTATTGATGTATTTTTTGTTAAGGATTATGAAAAATACTATTTTCGTAAGCTTTAAAAAGTCACAACATGTGACTGAGGAAGCGGAGCTGTGTCAAATTGGGATGGATTGAAAATTGTTTTAAGATAACGTATTTAACTTGATAAAAAAATGTACAATAAACTAATAAATAAAGAAACTAAATTAGCAGTAATAGGTTTGGGTTATGTAGGTTTGCCGATAGCATTGGAGTTTGCTAAGAAAGTCCCTGTTATAGGTTTTGATATTAAGAAAGACCGGGTTGAGTTAATGAAAAACAATATTGATCCTAGCCGAGAATTATTATCCGAGGCTTTTAACAATTGTGACATAAAGTTTACAGCAAACATTGAAGATTTAAAGGAAGCAAATTTCTATATTGTTGCAGTTCCCACACCAATAGATGAACATAATTTACCAAACTTAATGCCGGTATTAAAAGCATCAGAAACAGTTGGAAAGGTTATGAATAAGGGTGATTATGTAGTTTATGAATCTACGGTTTATCCGGGATGTACCGAAGAAGATTGTGTTCCTATTCTTGAAAAAGAATCAGGTTTAAAATATATTGATCAGTTTAAGGTAGGATTTTCACCTGAAAGAATTAATCCTGGTGATAAAGTAAATACCTTAACAACTATTGTCAAAGTATCATCCGGTTGTGATGCAGAATCGGCTGAGAATATAGCTAAAGTATATGAATTAGTTATTAAAGCAGGTGTACATCGTGCAAGTTCAATAAAAGTTGCCGAAGCTTCTAAAATAATTGAAAATACACAAAGGGATATCAATATAGCATTCATGAATGAGCTTTCCATTATTTTTAATAGAATGGATATAAATACTTTTGAAGTACTGGAGGCAGCAGGAACAAAATGGAATTTCTTGAAATTTTTTCCGGGATTAGTTGGAGGTCATTGTATAGGAGTAGACCCATATTATTTATTACATAAATCAAAAGAATTAGGTTATCACGCACAAATGATTAATGCAGGCCGTTTTATCAATGATTCCATGGGAGGATATATAGCCAAACAAATTGTTAAAAAGCTTGTTAAAGCTGAGAAGAATATTCAGGAATCTAAAATATTGATTATGGGTATTACTTTTAAGGAAGATGTTAGTGATATTCGAAACTCAAAAGTCGTGGACGTATACAGGGAGCTATTATCATATGGAGTTAAAGTGGATGTTGTAGACCCATATGCAGATACAGAGGAAGTAAAAGAAGAATATCAATTTGAACTCATAAAAGAACCAGCTAAAGATTATGATGTAGTGATAGCAGCGGTAAGTCATGATAAATATAAGGAACTAGATGAAAAATACTTTAAATCAATAACAACGGACAATGCCTTATTTGTTGATATAAAAGGAATTTGTAGAAATAAAATAA
>DAOVYZ010000448.1 GCA_030635365.1 Bacteroidales bacterium | reverse complement strand
GAATATGCAATACTTACTGATGAGATAACAAAAGCATGGGCTGGATTTACGACTATCGAATATAAAGATTTCAAAAATTTAAAGAAAGAAAATCTTAGAGACAATATGACCAATTTAGAATTGGTTTTGAATATGCTGGCTGAAGCAACAACAACTGAGATTTCAAATGAAAAGAAACCTAAATCTTTCAAAGAAAGTAAAATTATTGCTAATCAAGGTGGAACGATTGCGGGAAACACTCGCAAAGAAATTGAAGAAAAAACAGGAAAGAATGTTATTACACCATTAAATGTAAAGAAATTAGGTGGCAAAGATTTGAAAAGTATTAAAGAAGATGAATAAAAAACACCGAATACTGAATTATGAAATAAAGCAACTAATTAATAATTCTAAATTCAGTGTTCGATATTCAATATTATCTTTACTTTTTTTTATATCAAGCTGTTCCGCCCCATATAAAAATCTAACAAAGACTGAATACACTGCCAATGAAATCAAAAAAATTCCTTATTCCCTGCCTTACTTGGAAAATGCTTTGATTTATAAAACTAATATCAACTTTTACAAAAATGATATTAGCGGATTACTAATTATAAAAAAAACGGATAAGGAAGTTTATCGCATTGCTTTAACTACTCAATTTGGATTAAAGATTTTTGATTTTGAGTTGGAGCATGTCATTTTAAATGTAAAATATTGTGTAGAATATCTTAACAAGAAAATTATAATTAAAACCTTTCAGAATGATTTTAGCCTGCTATTAATGCAAAATAAGTTCGAAAAGATATATTTCGTTAAAGATGCAATCCAACATTTAGATATATGGCAATTAAATTCTGGAAGATTCTACTATAATTATATTAAGAATGAAGAAACAGAAAATATTAATAACATTATCTATACGAAATATAATTCTAAAAAAATATCTGTAGGTTTGTATAATTACCAGGATAATATCCCTGGAAGTATTGTTATAGAGCATCACAATATAAAACTTAAAATGAATTTAAAACTGATACAATAACTATGCTTTTAAAAGATTTCTATACTATAACAGAATTAGATAGTACAAATAAAGAGAATATAAAGGCTATTATTAGCTTAAATAAAGGTCATGAAATATACAAGGGGCATTTCCCGGGCAACCCTGTAGTACCAGGAGTTTGCCTTACACAACTAATAAAAGAAGTAATGGAAAATGTTGAGAACAAAGACTTAAGTCTTGTTCATGCCAATAACATTAAGTTTATGGCTGTAGTAAATCCTGAAATAAATAATACCCTTCAAATAGATCTTAAAGTAAAATACGATACTGACGAAAACCTTATTAAAGTTGATAGTGTAACACATTATAATGGTACGGTTTTTTATAAATTCAAAGGTAATTTTAAGGAAAAATAAATTGGGAAAGAATGTCCGGGGATAAATACAAAGAGCTATTTAAAGAAAGAAAATGCTGTGTTATCATACCTACCTATAATAACAATCATACCATTGAGCAAGTTATAAATGACGTACTTGAATATACTGGCCAGATAATTATAGTAAATGATGGATCAACTGATAATACAGAAGAAATACTTAGTGAGTTTAATAAAATTGATATCGTTAGCTATCCTAAGAATAAAGGAAAAGGTTATGCTTTAAGGAAGGGCTTTCGTTTTGCTTACGAAAAAGGATATGAGTATGCTATAACTATTGACTCAGACGGGCAACATTTCGCAAATGACCTACCAAAATTTATTGAAAAAATAAATAAGAATCCAAATGCCATTATTATTGGAAATAGAAACATGGAACAGGATGGTATTCCCGGTAAAAGTAGTTTTGGCAACAGGTTCTCCAACTTTTGGTTTAAGTTCGAAACAGGTATTAATATACCTGACACTCAATCGGGTTACAGATTATATCCATTAAAACCATTGAGTAAAATACTCTTTTTTACACGCAAGTACGAATTCGAAATTGAAGTTATTGTGCGTGCAGCATGGAAGGGCCTTAATATAAGTCACGTACCCATTCAAGTTTATTATGCACCAAAAGAAACAAGAGTATCACACTTTAGGCCATTTCGTGATTTTTCCAGAGTTAGCATCTTAAATACCATATTGGTTATTTATGCATTACTAATAGTCAAACCTTTTTCGTTTATCCGAAAACTCAATAGAAAGAATATACAGGAATTTTTCCGAACGCAAATTCTACAAAATAAAGAGCCTAATATTAAAATTACTTTTGCTGTAATGTTAGGTTTGTTTATGGGAGTAGCTCCGGTATGGGGATATCAGATGCTAATAGCTTTTGGTATCGCACATTTGTTTAAACTAAATAAACCTATTGTAATAGTATCATCAAATATTAGCATACCTCCAATGATTCCTATTATTCTTTTTGCTAGTTTTAAAACCGGAGGGATATTTATTGAAGCCGAAAAACTAAATCTGGTTTATAATTCTGGAATTAGCTTTGACTTAATTAAAGATAATTTGTTTCAATACCTTGTTGGAAGTCTTGTTTTCGGTGTTATTTTAGCTATTGTATTCGGAATTTTAACATATATTTTACTTTTGATTTTCAGAAAAAAGCCTGTGCTGCAGGAAGAGTATGTAAAATCTTATCAGAAATAATCACAAATTATATCTACTTTGACAAATTAAAAATTAACAAAAAATAAATTAAGTTTATAACATTTTGATTTAAATAAAGAATGCTATTTTTAAAGTATAAAAAATCAGGTTCATTGCTCTTGCCACGAAGTGGCTAAACTTGAATAACCGTGTGGTGCAACCCATGGTATATAATCATAACTAAACCACAGCCCCGACAGGGGTTGAATTACAAAAGAAAATGTCAAGCTATCGTCAGATATTATACCATATTATTTTTCGAACGAAAGGAAGTGAAAAAACGCTTTCATTAGAACATACAAGAGAGCTTTATGCTTATATCATGGGTGTGATAAGAAATAAAAATTGCTTTCTATATCGTATAAATGGAATGGAAGAACACGTGCATATTCTCTCTGATTTACACCCAAGTATTGCCCTGGCTGATTATGTCAGGGATATAAAAACATCATCTTCTCTTTGGCTTAAACAAAATTTAAACTTTCAAAATTTCGTGGGATGGGCAGATGGCTATGCAGCATTAACTTACGCTTGCAAGGATAAAGAAATGATTATCAATTATATAATAAATCAGCAAGAACATCATAAAAAGGTGTCTTTTGTAGAAGAATACAGAAAGTTATTGAAAGAACATGGAATAAAGATTGATGAAAGGTATTTCCCATAACTCTTTTATTCAACCCCTACGGGGCTGTTTTAATATTCTGTCTTTGACCATGGGCAAAGCCCATGATTATTCAGATTCCACCCCTTTCGGGGTGAAAAAGAAATACTTTTGCAATGGTATTAAATCAAGTATATTAAT
>DAOVYZ010000113.1 GCA_030635365.1 Bacteroidales bacterium | reverse complement strand
CTTTTTTGTTATTGTCGGAACTATTAAAAAATTAGGAGTTAAAATTTTTAATACGGCTAATGATAATCTATCAAGTATAACTACTGTAAAAGTAACAGATAATAATATATCCGATATAACATATTTTATAATATTGTTACTGCTGTTTTTTATTATTGCAATAATTGCTTATCGTGATTTAATCAAACAGACGTACATTGTTCATCTGGATTATAATATTAAAAAGTTTGAGGAACATTTAAGAAATAATATTTTAAAAGAATCTGAAATATTTATCTTAAGAAAATCCTGGCATGAGAAGTTTTACAATATACTTAAAAAAACATATTCGGGATTTACTGCCATTTTTTTTCTTCCATTATTGGTATTTCCTTTTTTTCTCTTTACCACAAACAAAATATATGGAATAATTTTAAGTCTTATTATGTTATTAGTACTAGTATTTTATGCAATACTTTTAAATAAGATCTATGAATCAAACCACTCAAAAAATAAAAAGGCCATATAAAGCAATATTCTTAATGGTTTTATTACATACTTTAAATTTGAAAAATGACTTTTTTGGATTTACCTTTGGTGCTCAAATTTATTTATAATGATTAGTACAAGTAAAAAAATAACTATCGCTATTGACGGGTATTCATCATCGGGAAAAAGTACGCTTGCCAAAGAAATTGCCAGATTATTAAATTATAAATACATAGACAGCGGTGCAATGTACCGGGCAGTAACATTATTTGCCCTTAGAAATAATCTTATAGAAAATAGTAGCCATAGAGTAAATGAAGAAAAGCTTCAAAAGTTAATTAAGGAAATTCACATAAATTTTAAATATAATTCTGACAAAAAAAGGCAAGAAACCTATCTAAATGATGAAAATGTGGAAGATGAGATTCGCGAAATGAATGTTTCAAATAATGTAAGTTTTATTGGTAAAATAAAGTTTATACGTGAGAAAATGGTTGCTTTCCAAAGAGAGATGGGTAAAGAAAAAGGTATAGTTATGGATGGCCGTGACATTGGAACTGTTGTATTTCCAAAAGCTGAATTAAAAATATTTATGAATGCAAAAGCTGAAGTTAGGGCACGGAGAAGATTTATAGAACTAAAAGAAAAAAATGTTGAAGTTAGCTACGAAGAAATTTTAGAAAACGTGAAAAATCGTGACCTTATTGATGAAACCAGAGATGAAAGCCCTCTTATAAAAGCACATGATTCAATAGAGCTGGATAATAGTAACATGACTAAGCAAGAACAATTAGACTGGATTATTGGTTTAGTAAAAGAACGTATTAACTAATTCCATTTATTTAAATGCAGATTGAAATTGATAGTAATTCCGGTTTTTGTTTTGGTGTAGTAAATGCCATACAACTTGCTGAAATGGAACTCGACAGGAATGAAACTTTATATTGCCTTGGAGATATTGTGCATAACAATGCCGAAGTTGAACGTTTAAAGAAAAATGGATTAGTTACTATCGATCACGAACAATTCAAAAAACTAAAAAATTGTAAAGTTCTGCTTAGGGCTCATGGTGAGCCGCCTGAGACTTATGAAATAGCAATCAAAAATAATATTCAGTTAATTGATGCCTCGTGCCCTGTAGTTTTAAAACTCCAGAATAATATAAAACTAGGATTTGATTCTATTCTTAAAAAAGGAGGGCAAGTTGTTATTTATGGTAAAGAAGGGCATGCCGAAGTGAACGGGCTTATTGGACAAACCAATGGTAAAGGAATTGTTATTGGAGGTATTGAAGATTTAGATAAGATTGATTTCTCAAAGCCTGTCAACTTATTTTCACAAACCACGAAAAGTATTGAGGGTTTTTACGAAGTGCAAAAAGAAATTAAAAAACGAATGTCGACTCAAGGGAAAGTAGAAATTGAGTTTATTTCCAATGATACTATCTGCAGGCAGGTTTCACACCGGCAGCCAAAACTTCGAGAATTTGTAAAAAAACATGATGTTATTGTCTTTGTTAGTGGCGAAAAAAGTTCAAATGGTAAAATGCTATATAAAGTATGTAAAGAAGAAAATCCAAATACTTATTTTGTGTCAGATACCAATGAACTTACTTCTGTCTGGTTTAAAAATATAAATTCAGTTGGTGTTTGCGGGGCAACCTCTACACCACGATGGCTTATGGATGATATTGCTAAAAAAATTAAAGCTCTTTCTGAATAACAATTTTAGTTTCACCATAAAGTCACTATTTTTCAGGGTATAATATTTATGTGATCTTTGAGGTTAAAACCTTATTTTTGTCTTTCAAAATAATTTAAACCTTAATGGATAATCAGCAATATTTCGCAGATGTAATTCTTCCTTTACCGCTGAAGCAATTATTTACTTATAGTGTTCCAGATGTATTGTCAAAAGATATTATTATTGGGAAAAGAGTAATTGTGCAGTTTGGTGCTCGGAAAATTTATACAGCTATTGTCCATTCATTACATCATGATGCTCCAAAAGAATATAGAACCAAAGATATTATATCAGTATTAGACGACAAACCAATTGTAAACACGTACCAGTTTAAACTTTGGCAATGGATTGCCGATTATTATATGTGCTCGGTTGGAGAAGTATTTAAAGCAGCATTGCCCTCTGGGTTAAAACTCGAGAGTGAAACCAAAGTAATATACAATCCCGATTTAATTGAACAAAAGAAATTCAACTCTACAGAAACCTTAGTACTTGACTATTTAGCAAACAGAAACATAGCCAGTGTTAACGATATATCCAATGCGCTGAATAGAAAAGATTCCTTGCCTGTAATAAAATCTTTATTAGACAAAAAAGCTGTAATACTTGAGGAAAAGCTGCGAGAAAGTTATAAACCTAAAACAGAAACTTATATAAAACTTAGTGATTCTATAAAATCAGAATCAAAATTAAACGAATGCTTCGACTCCTTAAAGCAAGCCCCAAAACAAGTTCATGCATTAATGGCTTACATAAAACTTTCGGGAAGTTTTATGAATAAAAAAACAATCGAGGTTAAAAAGCAACAATTAATAAAAGATTCTAAAACAAGTTCTGCAATAATTAAATCTCTTTTAGATAAAGATATCTTAACAGAATACACAAAAACTGTCAGTCGCTTACATGAATCGATGAATGAACAGACTACTATCAAAAATTTATCTGAAGCGCAACAAACAGCATACAATTCCATTCAGGAATTATTTTCAGAAAAAGATGTTGTTTTGCTACAAGGTGTAACATCAAGCGGCAAAACTGAGATATACATTCATCTGATAAAAGAACAACTCAACAAAGGCAAGCAAGTCCTGTATTTATTACCCGAGATTGCCTTAACAACGCAAATAATAACAAGACTAAAATCGGTATTTGGAAACCGTGTTGGGGTATACCATTCAAAATTTAGTGACTCGGAACGGGTTGAAGTTTATAAAAACATTCTTGAACCAAGTGATACACTTAAATATGATATAATACTCGGGGTTCGTTCTTCGTTATTTTTGCCTTTTTCAAACCTGGGCTTAATTATAGTTGACGAAGAGCATGAAAATACCTACAAGCAATATGATCCTGCTCCAAGATATAATGCACGTGATTGCTCAATTGTTTTAGCACAAATGCATAAAACAAAAGTACTGCTTGGTACAGCAACGCCATCAATCGAAAGTTATTTTAATGCCAAAGCAGGAAAATATGCCCTGGTTAATTTAACTTCCCGGTTTCAAAATATTAAACTCCCGGAAATACAGCTTGTTGATACTTTAAGAGCCAGGAAAAAGAAAGAGATGAAATCACATTTTAGCCCTGTACTTTTAGATAGCATAAAAGAATCGCTTGCTATGAACGAGCAGGTTATATTATTTCAAAACAGGCGTGGATTTGCACCTTACATTGAATGTGACATGTGTGGATGGATTCCGTATTGCAACAACTGCGATGTTAGCCTTACTTATCACCGACATCAAAATCAATTGGTTTGCCATTATTGCGGATATACTACCCATTCTCCAAAAACTTGTAAAGCATGCGGGAATTCTGCCATACAAACTCGTGGCTTTGGTACTGAAAAAATTGAAGATGATATTAAAATCTTTTTTCCTGAAGCCAGAATTGCCAGGATGGACCTGGACTCAACGCGCAAAAGAAATGCTTATGAAAATATTATATCAGGATTTGAAGATGGGAAAATTGATATTTTAATCGGGACACAAATGGTTTCCAAAGGGCTGGATTTCGATAATGTACGACTGGTTGGAATATTAAATGCCGACAATATGCTCAATTATCCTGATTTTAGGGCTTTTGAAAGAAGTTACCAGTTAATGGCACAAGTTAGTGGCCGTGCAGGAAGAAAAAATAAACAAGGAAAAGTAATCATTCAAACCAGTAGCCCTGCCCATCCTATTCTTCAATTTGTTCTGGATAACAAATTCGAAGAAATGTATAAATCACAACTTCTGGAACGAAAGAATTTTAAATACCCTCCTTTTTACAGATTGATAAATATAAATGTCCGCCATAAAAAACAAGAGATTGTTAACAATGCAGCACATAGGCTGGGAGTTAATTTACGTAAAGTGTTTGGGAAAAGAATCCTGGGGCCCGAACCTCCAATAATATCAAGAGTACAAAATTACCACATCCAAAATATTGTATTAAAAGTGGAACGAGAAAGATCATTCCGGAAAGCCAAACAATTGTTAAGCGAACAAATTATAAACCTTATGGCACAAGACAACTACAAAACCATTCAAGTTTCAATTGATGTGAATCCGGTTTAGGTCAGCTACATTCAATTTAGGAGGGGGTTCAGTCAAGTTAGGAAGGTGTACTTTATTCGTTACCCAAATTTTGAGATTGTAAAATATTATAGTTATTTTCATGTTGCTAAAAAAATAGTTTTACACAGTAAATATAAAGAACATATGTTCTTTATATTTTCGTTGGCGTTCATTTTCGAATGACATACATTAAAAATTTAAAAAGAAATAATATGGAACCTTTATCATCATTTGCTATAAGTATTGCAGCTGGAATTGCAATTGATCTTTGGAACAAATCGCAAATAGGTGTTGATAAAGAAATCAAAGCCGCTTTCAATCAGAGTATAAAAGACTGGTCAGTTAATACCGACATCAGGAATAGAAATCGAAATAGCCTAGGAATTAAACTTAAAAAGATTTTAGGAAACTCTGAATTAATGATAAATGAAATAGTTGGTGATAGCGACATAAAGACTTTTTATGAAATTTTTGAAAAGAGAATCTGCGAACATGCATCCACGTACAATTTTATTCATGAAATAAAAAGCCAAGAAAGATTTTTAAAAGAAAGAGAAGACCTTTTATCAATTAAAGCAAACACTGATTATATCAAAACAAAAGTTGATGAGATTTTAAAAAGATTGCAAGATGCCGATCCCTCACAGATCATTGAAAGTGATGATTTTAATCTAATTATGAATGAATATTATTTAATTAAGGAAGATAAGTTTGAAAACGAGGTCTGGCCTTATCAAATAGGCAAAGAGGAGTTTGTTTCGATTTTTGACTTTAATACAGGAAGTATTAGTAATAGAAGTGATTCACATATTGATAAAAATTGTGTAGAACACATTAATAATTCATTTAAAAATGGTAGATGTTTTTACGTTGGTTACTATGGCATGGGTAAAACTACTGTGTCAAAGTTTGTATTTTCTACCCTTAAATCAACCAGTGACTATGACACATTTTTTATCTCGCTAACTCACAAAGGGCTTCCGAATTCTGACAATCTACTTGAAACACTTTTTAATGAGCTGAAGGAGAATATAATAAGTTCTAGAAGATTCCTATTAAAATTTGAAAATCCTATAAAGAATAAAATATCTGAGTTAGTTTCAAATGGTAAGCTAATAATTATTTTTGATGGTTTGGATGAATCAATTCATACAGTAGGAAGTCTTACTGAATTTGCAAAATGTATTAATGATAATATACCAACTCTCTTTTTAACAAGCAGACTTGAATTTTCTAACTTTTTTACAATTTTTGAACCCGTCTTTCGGAATAATGGTTACACAGTTGAACTTCAAGAATGGAATACAAAGCAATGGGATATATATTTAAACGCATTAAAAATCAAATACGATATTGATGAAGAAAGAATTAAATTGTTTAACAAAGAATTACCCAATTCACTTTCAGATTTAGCTAAGAGACCATTGTTTTTCAGAATGATTACCGACCTTTTTCTAATAAATAAAGCTAAGATAGAAATACCAGATCAACTTAGAGGCAACATTGCGGCAGTTTACCACGAGTTTATTAACTGGAAAATACGCGATGATATCAGTTCACGTGGCTCTGTCTTACACAATGAAACTTATAATGTTGAATATTTTGCAAATCAAGTATTTGATTTATTTAAAGAAATTGCAATAAAAGAGTATTCTTTAATTGTTGAAAATGTACAATCATCTGGGATTAAAGTTGAGGAAATTAAAGAAATTGTAGAAAACAATCCTTTTTACGAGTTAGATGACAAAATAATACTTAAATTATTTATGTCATCCACCTTATTTTCAACGATATCAAATGAAAATAATTTATTTAAGTTTTCTCACAAATCTTTTATAGAATACCTGGTTGCATATGAGCTTGCCTCAAGTATTTTTGATAAAGAAGAAATTGATGACATTTGGGACTATTATCAAACATTTGAGATAAGTGATCAATTTCAATCTGAAGTATTAAGAAGAATTTATTACAATGGTGGTGGCACACCTAGAGATAACGAAGTTTTGAAAAGTGTATTCATTAATGAACTTAGCAAGGTAAATGATTTTACCTCATACTCTGAAAATGTTGAAGAAGTACTTTACTACTTGGGTAAATTTCAAATTGAATCAGAAGAAATCCTTGAAAAATTACATAAAATTACTAATCCTGAGACAAATGCAATTCCAGAATATGTAAGGACTTCATATATAACTTTAGCGAGACTTGGAAAACATGAGTATCTTGATGACTTTGTTCTTCAGTTAATTGAGAGTTACTATGACGATCAGGTTTTATTTAATACAAATAAAGAAATTGATATAAAATATTATGGTGAATCAAGTATTCGAAGTAAGCTCATTAGATATGTAAAGCAATATATTGTTGATGCACGATTAGATAAATTGAATATTTTGAGAGTATTTTCGTATTTCACATCTACGAATATTAAAGTCACTAATGAAAAGAATATAAGTGATACTCTAAATTTGATTGTCAAAAAAGCCATTGAGGAAAAACATGAAAAGATTGTCCGCATTTGTTCAGGAATCAAGAAAATAATAAAATCAGATTCATATGCTAAAGAATAAGAAATTAATCATTTTAGATTTAGATGACACATTAAATTGATACCAGTAATATTTATTTCGAAGCAAGAAAATCTTTTGTTGAATTATTTAATGGGAGTTTTCCTAAAGACCGTATAATAGATACTTTTGAAAAAATAGATACATCAAATTTTCATATATATGGGTATAACCCGATTAGATATTATATGTCTATGAAGGATACGTATAAAACCTTAGAATCTCCAATTGAATTATACTCTTGGTTTTTTGCAAACGAATGTTGGATACAGGAAAGGTGTATTTAGTATGGGCGGTGGCTTGCGATTAGCCTATAGTAATTTCAATTATACATATCCGGGAGATTTTTCTTTGCCCCTATCTTACCATACGGTCAATTTTAATACTCTCAATATTGAACCTTTAGGTTTTGTCAGAATAGGAAATGAAAAAGTGAAATTCGTGTATAGGATTAGTTTGAGTTTAGTTTCTCCAATAAATCTACCGCAAAATATAGAAACACACAAAGGAATAATAAACGGTGATCTTCACACTACTTTTCTTAATCTTTCAATTGGGGTAAACTTTAGTTTTTAAACTTCGGCTTACCCTGTCAGGGTTTGAAACCCTGACAGGTCCCATGTATAACCTGATACGAACTAATAACTTAAAAACAAATAAACATGAAAAGAGCAACACAATCTGATAAAGAAAAAGTTATCAAAATTATATGCGAAGCTTTTGATAAAAATCCACATATTAATGCTATCATAAAAAACGATAAAAAAAGAATCAAAAGAATGGCTGCATTGGCAGAATATGCCTTTGAGTTTGGTCTTAGGCGGAATGGGGTGTGCCTCACAGATGATAGTTTAGGAGTAGTAATTATTTTTCAAAACAACAAGATGAAAATGAATCTTTATGAATATTGGCTTCAATTGTGCCTTATATTTAAATCGTTTGCATTATCAAGAGCTTTTTGGGTAAGTAAACTGGAATCGTTAATAAAGAAGAACAGGGCATCGAATACAGACTTTTTGTATTTATGGTTTTTAGGAGTGGCAAATGATAGGCTTGGGAGTAATAATGCCAGAGAATTAATGAAATATGCATTCAGATTATCTCATGATAAAAATCTGCCAATTTACGCAGAAACAAGCCTTAAAAGAAATAATGTTATCTTTAAAAGATTTGGTTTTGAAGATTATAATAAACTTAAGACAGGTTATAGTGATTTAACTATGTGGTTTATGAAAAGGCTTGCAAACCATCTTATTTTTGCTTAAAGCATTGTAACGAAATAACCTGAATGTTTAGGCTCGTTCTTTTCGCCTCTGACTGCGTTAGAATTTGAAACCGTAGCTTTGACTATGCTTGAAAATTCTACCTTGTCAGAAACAAAAATATCTTCGCCTAATTCGTCCAATTTATTTCGTTACAATG
>DAOVYZ010000395.1 GCA_030635365.1 Bacteroidales bacterium | reverse complement strand
TATGTGGGTCAAAAAGGAAAGGGATTATATTCTATTGTTAATGATTCGCTCATATTACTTTCGGATCATGAAAAGTTAAAAGGAATGCTATTTTATAATATTATTCCTTTTAACAATACACATATTCTTATTACTTCTACAAACGAGGCTGTTTTAATAAATAATACGACTTATGAACCGGATAATAATATGGATAAACTACTAAATAAATTAAAACCGGTTTTACAAAATAGGATATATAATATCTCTAATCTTCAAAACAATAAGTTTGCTATTGCGACTTATTATAATGGAATTTATATTCTTGACTCATTATTAAATATTCAAACTATTTATAATAAAGAGAATGGTTTGCCTACAAATTTATCATGGCATACAACTCAAAGTCAAAATGGCATAATTTGGATTGCTTTGGACAATGGGGTTGTTAAAATTGAATCTGAAGAACATTTTATTTTTTTTAATAAGAATAAATCCCTTAATAACAGAGTGCTATCTTTATTAAAACATGAAAAGTTATTATATCTCGGAACAAATGAAGGGCTTTATAAATTGAATATTGCAAATATCGACAGAATATATCTTGAAGAAACAAATATAAAGGCTCCTGTTTGGAATATAAAGAAATTTAGGAATTTGAATAAGGATACAACTATATTAATCGCTTCAATAGATGGTGTGTGGGAACAAGAGGATGGTATATTTAAATTAATCTTAAAACAAGAGGAAGTTGGAGATATATTAGTTTCAAAAGTATATCAAAATCGTTTGTATTATAGTTTCAACGGAGGAGTCTCTTATATAGAGAATAAAGATGGTAAATGGTCATGCCCGGTTAATGTTTCTGATATAGAGAATGGAGTAAAACTTATTGAAGATTCTTTTGGCAACTTGTGGGTTTATACAGGAATGCAAAGTGTATATTTAATAAGCAATGATGGTTTAGAGGGCAATAATTTGCAAACACAAGAAATATTTGTGGATTCATCAGGCATTATTTTTGACAGATTTTTATTACAGGATACATTAAGACTTATTACTTCTAAAGGATTTTATAGTTTTAATAAAGATAGAAATTGTTTTCTGCCTGACTCAATATTATTTGATTTTAATGATAAAGATTTATTGCCCGGACTGGTTCATAAAGTTAGTGATGATGAATTTTGGATTACAGCATACAATAAGCAGGTATCATATTTATTTCATTTTTATAGAGAAAACAATTTCTTTAAAAAGGATGAAAGAGAGATTCCTTTTTTTAAATATACGGATATTAGTCAAATATATTTTGAGTCAGATGATCGTTTGTGGTTAGGGCTTGATGGCACGTTATTGTTAATTAAAAATTTGAACAAATATAAAGAAGATACAAGTAATGTTAATGTTTTAATTAGAAGAGTAAGTATAAATAATGATTCTGTTATATTTTACGGAACAAATTATATAAAAAAAGAAGATGGATTTATAATGAATCTACAAGGGGTTACCAATGCGGATAAACCTATTCATTATGATCTTAATAATATATCGTTTGAATTTGCGTCACCATATTTTGACAAAGAATGTTTAAATCAGTATTCGTTTATGCTCGAAGAATATGATAAAGATTGGTCAGAATGGTCTATTGAATCAAAAAAGGAATACACAAATCTTAGAGAAGGAAATTACACTTTTAAGGTTAAGGCACGAAATATTTATGATAAAGAGAGCAAACCTTATTTTTATAGTTTTACGATTAATCCTCCATATTATAGGAGTTTGTCTGCTTACACCATTTATGTTTTATGTTTTATGTTTTCAACCGGATTTGCAATTTGGCATTTCAGAAATAAACATAAAAGGGAAAAAGATAAATTAGAAAGTATTATTACACAACGAACACTCGAAATTGTTGCTCAAAAAGAAGAGATAGAACGACAAGCAAAACTGCTGATAAATACTAATCAACAATTGAATAAATTATCAATTGTTGCAAGCAAGGTAGATAATCCTGTAATTATATGCAATGTAAATGGGAAAATAGAATGGATAAATGATAGCTATTGTAAATATTTTAATAAAGATCCTAAAAAAATTATTAAAAGCAATTATAATTTAAGAGATATTTGCCTTAATCGTAATATTGGAAAATACTTTGACACCTGCGTTAAAGAAAAAAGGCCAATTACCTATACAGTTAATACAAGCGAAGTTAGGACGAACAGGGAGTTATGGATGCAAACTACACTTACCCCGGTTCTTAATCATACTAACGAAGTTATTAATATAATTGCTATTAGCTCAGATATAACTTATCTACATGAATTAAATAATACACGTGATATGGTTATTTCTGTTATAACACATGATTTAAAGTCTCCACTCCTTGCATTTAAAATGATAACAAAAAATTTATTAAACCAAATACAAGGCATTAGCCAAAATAAATTAGAGAATAATTTAACTGAACTGTATTCTCATTCTTCGGAAATATATGAATTTTTGCAATATCTTTCTGAGTGGCTAAAGTCTCAGAAAGGTTCTCTATCTTTCTTTCCTCATGCTTTTGATATTTCAAAAACGCTTACTGAAGTATTAAATTTATTAAAAATAAGTGCCTGCCATAAGAAAATAACCTTGTTAAACCAGATACCTGATTCAACAGAAGTATTTGCTGATGAAAACATGATAAAAACTGTTTTTAGAAATTTAATATCAAATGCAATAAAATTTTCTACGGCAGGAGATACCGTTACTGTTTTTTCAGAAAAAGAAAGAGACAAGACTATTATAACGGTTTCTGACAATGGAATAGGTATAGATCCGGATAAGAAAGAAGATTTTTTTAAAAATAATGAAAATAAAGGTTTAGGTTTACTTATTTGTGAAGAGTTTATTAAAAAAAATAAAGGGAAAATATGGTTCGAAGATAAAGAAAAAGGAGCATTAATTAAGTTCATGATACCAAATTGCTAAGTAATTATAGTATAATATGGAAGAGATAAAAGTAATTATTGTTGATGATTCTGAAATTTTTCGTTTTGGAGTCAAGAATATTCTGGAAGATAATCAAAATATTAAAATAAAACTATGGGAAGCTTCCGGAAGTTCAGATTTATTACAATTATTAAATCATCAAAAAATTGAACCGGATATCATACTTTTAGATGTAAAACTAAAAAAAGCTTCATCTCTTTCAGGAATCGAAATAGCAAAATTTATTAAATCAACAAATCCAAATACTAAAATAATTATACTTACAGCTTATGATGAGAAAGAGATATTGCGGCAGGCACTCCATGCAGGTGTAGAAGGGTTTATTCCGAAAGAAGCTATTTCTGAAGAAATTATTGAATCAATCAAAACAGTATATAGCGGAACAAATTATCTTGGTAAAACTATTCCGTTTGAAACTATTCATAATGCATTTAATAACCATGTAAAGAAATATGATATTTTAACTAAAACAGAAAAAGCTATTTTTATTTTAATATGTAAAAGTCATATAAACAAAGAAATTGCAGATAAACTTCATATTAGCATACATACTGTTGAAACGCATAAAAGCAATATAAAAAATAAGCTGAATATTAAATCAGACGTTGATTTTCTGGCTATTGCCATTGAAGATGAAATAGACGAAATAATGAAATTTTACAAACTGAAAAAGAATTGATATATAAGTCCCAATAATTGATTGTCAGGAAAATACAATACTTTGTCCAACATTCGTTATTCAAATAAATAATCTTTTTGATTCTGGCTTGTCCGGGGCAGGAGTTCCAAATTGCAACTTTCCATCCATCGCTTATTAATTTCATTTTTTTAGGCTGTGATTTAAACTAATGTGGTTATACTTTTTTGTGATACTTAGAGATCTTGCCTGCTGGCAAGCAGGTTAGTGTTTTAGTGGCAAAAAAGAATAGCCACAAACCTGTCTGCCGAACAAATTCTTTGACAGGCAGGGATACCAACCTGCTTGCCAGCAGCTACAGTGTACCCACACTTTTGATGAGGACATAATGAATGGAGAAGCGAGGAAATGATTGAAAAACAGGAATTA
>DAOVYZ010000500.1 GCA_030635365.1 Bacteroidales bacterium | reverse complement strand
GTTAATATATCATTATATGAAAGCCCCATAAAAGTTAATGCAGGTAGCGATACAATATTATTTTTTACTAATGAGTATATTTTGAATGGTCATTACGAAAATCCTGATAACATCAAAGATGTGGTCACACTTTGGGAGATGCATACAGGAACGGGAGTAATGAATAGTTCACAAACTAATTTAACAGAACTTTTTGATGCAGCTAATACAGGTATTCTGGTAACATGGACTGTATCGAAAGGAGTATGTACAAACATTATTGATACGGTAAATATTGAGCTTAGGGAAATATTTACACCAACAGGCTTTACTCCTAATGGTGATGGCATAAATGATTATTTAAAATTTCATGGTTTGGAAAATGCTGTTGAGAACGAGTTAATAATTTATAATCGATGGGGTGTTGAAGTTTATAGGATGACAAACTATTCAAATGATATAGCTTGGGATGGGAAAAATAAAAGCGGGAATGAATTACCGGAAGATACTTATTATTATTTACTTACAGTAACTGACGAAGAAGGGAGTTCAGAAACTCACAAAGGATTTGTTGTAATTAAGAGATTTTAATGGCTAAGAATATTTACATAATTTTAATTATTATTTTAATTCCATTAATAGGAATTTGTCAGGAAAGTAATTTAAAAATAGGGCAGCGTTATGAACCTGTTTATAGCCAGTATTGGGTAAATGGACTAGCAATAAATCCGGCATATACAGGTAGTCGGGAGTGTTTCAGTAATACCATTTTATACAGAAACCAATGGATGGGATTCGATGGTGCGCCTATAACACAAACCTTAAGTAGCCATGCTCCGTTTAAAGACGAAAAAAATGCAGTAGGAATATTTTTGTTTCATGAAGAAATAGGTGTAACAGATTATTATGATATATATGGTAATTATGCATTTAGATTCCAATTTGGTAATGGAAGATTATCATTAGGTTTAAAAGCAGGGGCTACTATATTTCAGGGAAACTACACAAGTATAATTGCTGATCCTGAACAATTAAATAATGATTTATTATTGTCAGATAATGAATCTGGCGTTTTTCCTAATTTTGGAGTTGGAGTTTATTATTATAATGAAAAATATTACTTAGGAATATCAGTTCCTCAATTTTTATCATATGAAATAAAAAATTCTCAGAAAAAGATGTCAGTAATTCCGGATAATTACGATTTCTTGGTAACGGGAGGATATTTATTAAATCTGGCGAATAATGTAAAACTTAAGCCTTCATTTTTATTAAGGTATAGGCTTGATAATACTTTCCAGTTAGATATTGGGGGCAATATTATTGTGTATGATGCAATATGGGTTGGAGGCTCGTACAGGTATAATAATGAACTAGCATTTATTCTGGAATACCAGGCAACAAATCAAATAAGGGCAGGTGTAGCATATGATTTGGCTGCCGGAGATTTGGCAGGGAAGCATAATGGATCAATGGAAGTTATATTACGATATGATTTTAAATACAAAGTTAGAGCAGTAAATCCAAGATATTTCTAGTATGAAGATTATTAAAAAAATATCACTTTTTATATTGCTTGGAATTATAAGCATATCTTCGAATGGCCAAGATTATACAATAAGTATGCTGCCTTTTAATACGGAAACGTACGATGAGATTTCACCAATTTATTATAAGGGGGATATAGTATTTTGTTCTAATCGTAAGAATTCAGTATTTGTTTCCTACGCAGATGAAAAAAAGAATTTGCCATTACTTGATTTATATGTAATTGAAGAATCAAGAGATGAATGGGGTAAGGTAGAAACTTTTGAAAAAAGTTTTGTTACACATTTTAATGAGGGGCCTGCAACGTTTAATGGAAGGGGGTCAGAAATATATTTTACCCGAAATATTAATGTAAAAAAGAAAATAGGAAACTCTATTGATAATGATAATAACTTAGGAATATATTATTCAAGGTTTAATAGAAGGAGGAATGGATGGTCTTCACCAACACCTTTTAAATATAATAATAAGCAATTCAATTTTGCGCACCCATCATTAAGCGAAGATGAAAACTATTTGTATTTTGTATCAGATATGGATGGTGGATTAGGAGGTACAGATATTTATGTTTGTGAAAAAGAGGGAAGTAATTGGGGCCAACCAAAGAATTTAGGCCCAACTATAAATACTTCAGGAAACGAATATTTTCCATTTATTCATAGTACCGGGCGTTTATATTTTTCTTCAGACGAACATGAAAGCGTTGGACGTTTAGATATTTTTTATTCTGAAAAAGTGAATGGGGAATGGCATAAGCCTATACCTATGGATCCTCCAATAAATTCGAGGTATAATGACTATGGTTTAATCATAGATGGATTTAAAAAAAGTGGTTTGTTTTGTTCAGACAGGAGCAGAAATTCAGATGATATTTATTCATTTTCTCCTCTATATCCAATGTTTGAATATTCTAAAAGGCAAGAGGAAACAGATTATTGTTATGTGTTATATGAAGAAGGTGCACAAAATCCTGATTCAACCTTTTTTGAATATGAGTGGACATTTGGAGATGGGCAAAAAGCCAGGGGGATAGAAGTCGAACACTGTTATAATGGGCCTGGTGACTATACTCTGGAACTGAATGTAATTGATAAATTAACGGGAGAGGTTTATTATAACCAGGCAAAATACGATTTAAAT
>DAOVYZ010000497.1 GCA_030635365.1 Bacteroidales bacterium | reverse complement strand
GGCTATCGGTTCCTAATGTAATTGAGTTGGAAAATTGAGTGAAAATATTTATATCGGGAAGAGTATTTTCAATATATAGGTTTGATAAGGGGCATAAACACCAGAATGAATTAGAAAAATAATCATTAGCTTTTATGATATCTTCTTTTGTTGAAAATGTGTTATGAACAAAGATGATATTATTTTCTTTTGGCAATAATTCAGAAATAGACTCAAGCGATTTTTTTCCTGTATTTTGCCAACGGCTTAAATCAATACTAAGAGAATTTAAGGCCTCAAATAGTTCTCCTGAGCTATTAAAAAACATTTGATCTTCTGAAACCGTTTCCTGGTTATGTAATGATTGTACAGAAGCTTCTTGTTCGGCAAACTTTTTAATTAACCTGAAAAGATCATAAGAAACAGAATACGGGGCATGAGCAACAATAGATGTTTTTAATCCATTATTTGTATATTCGGTATATAATTTATGGTTCGATTCAAAGACTTCTTGTGAATTTTTTCCATTGCCAATAATTTCAATAAAAGTGTGATAATAAAGTTTGCTATTCTTTTTTACATCAATGGTATAATTGTAATTTGATATATCGCCGACCGCAACAATACCATTTTGTCTCATTAAATTATCATATAGCTCAATAGCTTTAAATGTATTAGCATACTTATTTAATTTTTTATATTCTACTATATCTTTTAAGAAATTCGGAAGGCCGGCATGCTGGCGAAACTGTCCTTTTAATTCAGAAAGTTCAAGATGGCAATGTGCGTTAATAAATCCGGGAACAATAATCCCATTATAAAATTCTAAATTCCTTGATTCTTTTAATATCCCTTTTGTGTCAATAATCTTAACTATTTCTCCAGTATCATTTATCTCAATTATTCCGTTTTTAACGGGTGGGCTGGAAATAGGATATATATAATTTGCAGATAATCTTCGCATTAAATTGTACTAAGATGAATTTTATTTGGTTACTATTGTGCCTACGAATCTTATTCCATAGTAGTTTAGTTTCCTATTTTTTATTCAGACTATCTTTATTAGATATCTTCTCTTTTAGTTCAGCTTCCATTTCACTTAGCTTATTAAGAACTTCTTCATAAATTTTATCATATTCATTTATATTCATGCTATAATAGAAAATTGAGGTATCAAAATCGGCTCTTGTATAATTATAATTGTAAAACAGGGCATCATAATAATTTAAAGAATCTTTTTGAAGAAGAGTTTTTCTAACATCATTTATTGTAAGCAAGCCGTCCATAATATGGATGTCAACTAAAATATCAATTAATTTTTCCTTGGGTATAACATAATCTGGCGTTTTATTCCTATTACAAGCATTAAAACTTAAAAAAACAATAAAAATAACTAAGAGCTTTCTCATTTTTTTCGTAAAATTAAATTTTTAACTTGTTTTATCCTACATAGCCTCTGATAAGAAAACGCCAATAATTTTGTTACTCTTGTTTTGAAAACATTCATTTACAACAGTAAACTCCTGATTTTCAAAACTGCGAAAGCCTCATTCTTGGCGTTTTCTTATCAGAGACTGAGTTTTATTGCAAACACTACATTTTCAACAAAACAAAAAACCGGCAAATTTTCGCCGGTCAAATATATCATTTTTATATAAAACTATTTAATGCTGTTAAACCTATACCCAATCATTACTTCAATCGACCCCTTTGAATATTTTCGCAGATCAGATACGGTAATATCATAAGATACTCCAATATAAATTTTATTTTCATAATTATATCCACCTAGTATGGCGATAGCATCACCGGTTCTGTAAGAAAGGCCAAACCAAGCCATTCTTTTGTATGTGGTTTTTACATTTAATTCTGCTTGAATAAGGCCAGGCCTTGTGTATTTTATTAAAGCCGATGGCAATAAAGCGAAATCTTTATTTAAAATAAAATTATGTCCACCAGATAAGTATACATGCTGTGTTAGTCTACTAATTCCTTGTATTGTATCATTACCTGTCTTTTTATTGTATTTATTCCCTATTAGTTGATGTGCAGAGATTCCTACATAATAAAATGTTGAATATAAATAAAATCCTAAGCTTGCATCAGGAACAAAATTTGATTCAACACCTTCAGGCATTACAGGATCATAAATATCTTCATCGAAATTCATGCTTGTACCGTCTAATTTATGTTGAATAAATCCAAATGTAAGCCCCCCGGAAATTCTCATAGCATCATTAATTGCAATGTTATATGCATAAGATCCTCCAAGTGAGAGTCTGCTTTCAGGTCCTGTTACATCATTATAAATGTAGCCTCCATAACCCATAGGTTTATTCTTTAATGGCCCATATCCCGCTATACTCATTGTTCTGGGGGATTCGTTTATTCCAATCCATTGTATTCTGGAATTTGCTCTTATTTGAAAATAGTTATAAGTGCCTGCAACGGCAGGGTTTACCAAATAATCATTAAACATGTACTGAGTATAAAATGGTGCCTGCTGGGCATTTATTATCTTAATAAATACCAGTAAAAGAGCAAGTAATATTACAATTTTTATTTTTTTCATTTTATCTGACTATTGTTACAGGACCCGTTATTGGTTTGAATCCTTCTTCATTAAGAACTATAACATAATAATATGTGCCACTTGGTAAATCTTTTCCATTTTTGGCTTTACCATCCCAACGCTTATCAGGATCATCGTTATTATATCCTTTTTGCTCAAATAGAGATACCATAATTTTTAAACTTTGTTGTATATTTTT
>DAOVYZ010000087.1 GCA_030635365.1 Bacteroidales bacterium | reverse complement strand
GCCTATTCCTCAATCCGTTAGAGAAGCTGGATTTGGTGGTGCAAATCGTTATTTGGATTTGGTTGGTTATGAAAGTTCTGATATTATGATCAATGTATTTAGAATGACTGATGTAATATCAAAAAAGCTTTATGTACAATCTAAATCATTTGATACTGTAATAGAGTTGGCAAAAAATAAGGAAAAGATGATAGCGGCGATTCCTGCAATTCAGCCGATAGCACTTAAAGATTTTACCAGGATAAGTGATTATTATGGATCACGCGAGGACCCTTTTACCAAAAAGGCAACAATGCATCATGGCATGGATTTTACAGGTCCGGAAGGGTCCGATATATTTGCTACTGGAGATGGAGTGATAATAGAAGCAGGATTTTCATTCCATGGTTATGGTAACAGGGTTATTGTTGATCATGGCTACGGGTTTAAAACTGTTTATGCACATCTTCAAAAAATAATGGCCGACGAAGGGCAAAAAGTGAAAAGAGGGGAAGTGATTGGCTTACTCGGAAATACAGGACGTTCAACAGGAGCTCATTTACATTATGAAGTAAAATTACACAATAGGACTGTTGATCCTATTAACTATTATTTCAATGATATTAGTGAGAAAGAATATGACTTAATGGTTGAAGCTTGCTCGAAAAGACGTAACCCAATGGACTAATTTTAAAATATTTCCTTATATTTGAACCATAAATAATAGTATTTATGGCTAAAGTAAAGTATAAATTTAATCACCACTCACTTAGTTACGATAAAATTGTACTTAACAGAAAGCAGAAATTTTATAGGTTTTTAACTTATTTTTCAGCTACACTAATTATTGCATTATTATATAATGTGCTTTTTAGTGTCTTTTTTGATACACCTAAAGAAAAAGGGTTAAAGCGTGAAAACCAACAGCTAACAACCCAATATGAGGTTTTAAATAACCAATTTGATTTGGTTGAGAATACCCTTGAAGACCTTCAAAAACGTGACGATAATATTTATAGAGTAATTTTCGAGGCAGAGCCAATACCGTCTTCTGTGCGTTCAGCCGGATTTGGAGGGTCAAATAGGTATATTGACTTGCAGGGATTTAAAAATTCTGAATTGGTTACTGAAACAGCAAGACGGTTAGATAAAATTACCAAAAAATTATATGTTCAGACAAAATCTTATGACGAGGTTATTGAACAGGCAAAGAATAAGGAGATAATGGTTGCAAGTGTTCCTGCTGTTATGCCAATCTCAAATAAGGATTTGACAAGAACAGCATCAGGCTGGGGTTGGAGAATACATCCAATTTATAAAATTAGAAAATTTCATTATGGCATGGATTTTACAGCACCAACAGGAGCAGAAATTTATGCTACAGGAGATGGTACTGTAGAGTTGGTTGAAAACTCAATGAGGGGTTATGGAAAAAGAATTGTAATTAATCATGGTTTTGGATATAAGTCATTATATGCACATTTGAATGGATTTAATGTTCGTAAAGGACAAAAAGTTAAAAGAGGTGAAATAATAGGATTTGTTGGTTCTACCGGAACTTCGACAGCTCCACATCTACATTATGAGATTTTTAAAAATAATAAAAAGGTAAATCCGGTACATTATTATTTTAATGATTTAAGCCCGGAAGAATTTGATAAAATGATTTTTATTTCTACAAATAGTGGACAATCATTTGACTAATAGAAAAATGAATTTAGATATTATAGAAGTAGGCTATATATAGTCTGCTTTTTTTATTGAATTAAAAGGATTATTAAAATTATCAAATTTAGATGAGAAGTAAATTATTATACATTATAGTTATACCGTTATTATTTACCTGTTTTGCAAATGGTCAAACGGAAGAGGAAGCAGAGTATGCAAATGTTGATACGGTAGAAATCAAAAAGGATACTTTAACAATAATAGGTGTGGGTGATATAATGTTGGGGACAGATTATCCATCATCTAAATACTTGCCTCCGTCAAATGAATGTAGCCCTTTATTGGAAAATGTAAAGAACTATTTGCTTGATGCAGATGTAACATTTGGAAATTTAGAAGGAGTATTTGCAGCAGATAAAGGAATTGCAAAGAATTGTAATAATCCGGATCAATGTTATGTATTTAGAATGCCGGTAAAATATGTTGATTGTATTGTTGATGCAGGATTCGATTTGCTGAGTGTGGCAAATAATCATGTTAATGATTTTGGTTATGAAGGAAGAAAAAACACATCAAAAATATTAGAAGAAGCTGGGTTAGCTTTTTCCGGATTTAGAGGGAAACCATATACTATTTTTGAAGATAAGGGAATAAAGTATGGGCTTTGTGCATTTGCACCTCATTCCGGAACGGAGGATTCCAGGAAAATAAAAGAAGTAGTTGCTGTAGTAGCAAATTTGGATACATTGGTAGATATACTTATAGTATCATTTCATGCTGGAGCTGAAGGTAAAAACCATCAGAATGTAACCAGAGAGAAGGAATTCTTTTTTGGATACGATAGGGGTAATGTTTATGAATTTTCACATGTTGTTATAGATGCAGGAGCTGATATTGTATTTGGGCATGGGCCACATGTTACAAGAGCAATTGAAGTTTACAATAAAAAATTGATTTGTTATAGTTTAGGTAATTTTTGTACTTACAGGAGGTTTAACCTTACAGGCCCTAATGGATATGCTCCAATTATGAAAGTGTTTGTAAATCAGGAAGGAGCGTTTCTTAAAGGAGAGATAATTCCTGTATACCAGGATAAACAAATAGGAGGGACTAAATTTGATTACCAAAAGAGAGCAATCAGAAAAATTAAGGAACTAACTGATGCTGATTTCCCGGATCATAATTTGCAGATAAATGATGATGGTATAATTACAGTAAAAAAGATTATTAAATGAGACTAAAGACTTTTATTATCCTGTTAATAATTGCAAGAGTTTTTGTGATTCCATTAAACGCTCAACAGGAAGTTAATACAGAAAATATTAAAGAATCAAATGATAGTATTAAAGTAATTATACCAACATTCTTGGGAAATTTTACAAGAAATTATTATGGAGAAAATGCTCCTGATAGCTTGGAGCTGATATGGAAACACTATCTTGGAAAAGGAGAAACAGTAGTTTCACGTAAAGCAGGGCCTAAAATATGGGCAGGTGCCGGATGGACCGGACAGCCTTTGCTTGTTGAGGAAAATAAGAGATTATTCTTGATTCAGGGTGCTTACGACCATCATTTAAAAAAGATTGATGCGGAAAAAGGAAAATTAGTGTGGCAATACGAATTTGATGATGTAGTAAAAGGAACAGGAACAATATGGGTAAATGATAACCCGGACAAACCTGAAAATGCTCTTGTAATTTTGCAGGGAAGCAGATTAGGTGTCAAGAATACACTTCAGTCAAAGCATATACCCAGCTATAGGGCTATATCTTATTTTACAGGGCAGGAACTATGGCGTATGGATCAGAAATGGACACATAGCTATTCTCGTGATGTAGATGGATCAGCATTGATATTAAATGATACAGCATATTTGGGTTTGGAAAATTCTTATTTTACTGTTTTTGACCCGGACCATCAAAATGCAAATATGTTAAATGGAATGCTACAACCTAAAATAATTCAAGAAAAAAAATTATACACTTTGGATGATGTGGATAAACATCGTTACAATGTGGTAACAGAATCATCACCATCAATATTGCAGAATAGAATATATGTTGCTTCAGGTTCCGGTCATGTTTTTGGTTATAACTTGGATACAAAAGAGTTAGATTGGGATTTTTATACCGGATCCGATATGGATGGTTCTGCAATTGTAACAAAAGATAGTAATATTTTAGTTTCGGTAGAAAAGCAATATATTAAAGGCAAAGGTGGTGCTTTTAAGTTGAATCCCTCAAAAATCCCTGGTGAATCTGTAATTTGGTATTACCCTGTTGAAGATAAAGATTTTGTGACATGGAAAGGAGGTATTATTGGTTCTATTGGTATTAACGATAATTACATTGACTTAAGCCAAACAAATATGGCTGCTTTTGTGGGAATTGATGAGTATTTATATGTAGTGGATCATATGAGTGTTGATACAAATAAAACGGTATTGGGCCCGGATAGTGTAATGGTTTATAATCCACCTAAATTAATTTTTAAATACAGAGTAGGGCCATCAATATCAACACCAATTTTTGTTGATGATAAGTTAATTATTGCAGGATATTGGGGAATTTACCTTTTTAGATATGATGATTCTGAAAATTTTAAATTGCTTGATAAACGAAATGGAACTTTTGAATCAACACCCATTGTATGGGATAATCGTATTTATATTGCTTCGCGAGATGGTTATTTATATTGTTTAGGGTTAAAGAATTAAATTTGTTTCTTCAATATAATTTTATATTTTTAGTTGTCAATAAATCAGTAATAAATTTGTTATGCCTTATAAAGAAAAACGAGTTGAAAAGTTGTATTATACAATAGGCGAAGTAGCCGAAATGTTCAATGTAAATCCATCCTTAATCCGTTATTGGGAAAAAGAGTTTGATATAATTAAGCCGAAAAAGAATAAAAAGGGGAACAGGTTTTTTACTATAGATGATATTGAAAACTTCCATGTTATTTATTATCTCGTAAAAGAATTGGGATTGACTTTAAAGGGAGCGCAAAAAAAACTCAAAGAAAATAAGGAAGGAACACTAAATAACTTTGAAGTTGTAAAATCCCTTAAGGAGGTTAGGTCATTATTATTAGAAATACGTGAGGAAGTTTAATCTCACGTTTTTTTCTGTTAAAATCCTAAAGTTTGATAAATAATGAAATTAAGAGAAGTTATTTCTTATATAGAATCAATAGCTCCGCTGGCCTATCAGGAAGATTATGATAATGCCGGTTTAATTACAGGTAATCCGGAGCAAGAATTAACAGGTATTTTAGTTACATTAGATGTAATTGAAGAAATTATTGAAGAGGCTATACAAAAGAAATGTAATCTCATCCTCACACATCATCCAATAATCTTTTCAGGTTTAAAATCGTTGACCGGGAAAAATAATGTTGAACGTATTATAATAAAAGCAATTAAAAATGATATTGCGATTTATGCAGCGCATACAAATTTAGATAGTATTTGGGGTGGAGTAAATAGTAAGCTTGCTGATAAACTGGGATTAATGAATCAAAAAATCCTTGCCCCAATCTCAAACCATTTAATGAAACTGGTATATTTTGTTCCTAAAGATCATGCTGAGGCTACTCGTAAAGCTGTTTTTGGTGCCGGAGCTGGCCATATTGGTAATTATGATATGTGCAGTTATAACTCGGATGGAGAAGGAACATTCAGAGCAGGAGAAGGATCAAATCCGTTTGTAGGAAATAAGGGAAAAATCCATTTTGAGAATGAGATAAGAATCGAAACTATTTTCCCAAAGCATCTTAAAAATAAGATAGTAAATGCTTTGATTAAAGCACACCCTTATGAGGAAGTTGCATATGATATCTATCCATTAGCAAATAATTTTGATAGGGCAGGTATGGGTGTTATAGGTGAATTAGAGAAAGAGGTTCGTGAAAACGATTTTTTACTGAACCTAAAGAATACTTTTTCCGCCAAATGCATAAAGTATACAAAATTATTAAATAAACCTGTGAAAAGAGTGGCAGTATGTGGAGGAAGTGGCAGTTTCTTGCTTAAAAATGCTATACAGGAAAAGGCAGACATATTTATTTCCGGAGATTTTAAATATCATCAGTTTTTTGATGCCGATGGTAAGATCATAATTGCTGATATTGGGCATTTTGAAACAGAACAAATTACAAAAGAGCTTTTTTATGAATTACTTATCAAAAAATTCCCTAAATTTGCAATTCGTTTGACAAAAATAAATTCGAATCCGATAAATTATTTATAAGAAATGGCTAAAGTAAAGGAAACTAAAGACCTAACAGTTGAGGAGAAGTTAAAGGCATTGTTTGAATTACAAATGGTAGATTCAAAAGTTGATGATATTAAACGATTACGTGGAGAGCTTCCTCTTGAGGTTCAGGATTTGGAAGACGAAATAGAGGGATTGCAAACCCGTGTTCAAAATTATGAAGATGATGTTGTTAAGTTGGATCAATCTATTGGTTCTAAAAAGAATGAAATAAAAGATGCGCAGGCATTGATAAAAAAATATACTGAACAACAAAATAATGTTCGTAACAATCGTGAATTTGATTCCTTATCAAAGGAGATAGAATATCAGACTTTAGAAATAGAACTCTGTGAAAAGCGAATTAAGGAATATACAACTCAAATTGAGGAAAAAAATGGAATAATTTCTGAATCGAAAGAAACTTTAGAAGATAGAACCGGGGATTTAGATACAAAAAAGGGTGAATTAGATTCTATCACTTCAGAAACACGAAAAGAGGAAGAAGGATTAGAGAAAAAATCATTAGAGATTCAGGAACTTATTGAAGACCGTTTAAAAAATGCTTATATAAGGATCAGAAATAATGCAAGAAATGGACTGGCTGTTGTTTCTGTGGAACGTGATGCTTGTGGAGGCTGCTTTAATAAAATACCACCACAACGTCAATTAGATGTTCGTTCACGTAAGAAAATTATTGTTTGCGAATATTGTGGCCGTATTTTGGTTGATCCTGATATGAAAGATGAATTTAAGTAAATTATAATATTACATGGAGATAAAAGGGCTGGTAATTTATACCAGCCTTTTTGTTATATATTAATCGTCTATCGGGACATCTTCCGGGACAATTGTTGTTCTTCTTTGAATAGAATAAACAGCAAAAAAACCTAAAGCGTCATTTGAAATATTACCATAGAAATTAGCTGGAGGGCCATCAAAAGGGCCTCCATCCCAATCTGTTTCAAGCATTACTTTTAACATGAAATCATAGTATTCTTCAGTAATAGAAAGCATTTCTAATGTTATCGTATCATTTATGGTACCTTCAATAAATTGTACTCCAACACCATTTACATAACTACCATTTATAAAAACATCATCTGAGAAAAATACTTCACGCAAGGTATCTGTTACTAAAGTATCATTCCGATATGCTTTCCATGCATAATGATTAACTTCATCTCCGGGTTCTTGCGCATAAATTAGAACTTCAAGATAATCCTCTTTTTCTTCGCTATCTATATTTTTTTTAAGTTTATTTAAAATAAAGCTTAAAGAGTCAATAGGAGGGCAAGAATACATGTAACTTGAAGCAGAATAGTTTGTTCCTTCAATATCAATACTAAGTGTATAGGTATTACCTATGACTCCGCTTATTGGATCTGTTTCATAAATTCCGGGTTCGACTTCAGAAAGTGTAAGAGTATTTGTACCATCACTAATAGTTACATTTGCCCCGCTTATTGGGTCAGCAGCTTTATTTACAAAATAATCAGCACTATTTGTAATTTTAATCTGATGAGATTTAAATTCATCTGTTAGGTATCCTTCAATAACTACCCTTTCATAGGTACTGTCTAAATCAAGATTAATTTTTTCTGTACATTGTGTAAGTAAAAAAGCTATTATAATAATTAAGGTTGAAATATGTTTTTTCATTTTTTTAGTATTTACTCGTTAAAAATAAAAATTAAATGTAAGAGATGGAATCATTGGGAAATAGGTTTTTTCCGCAATAGTTTCATTTGGGCCATCATCAGTAAAGTTTAATATCCATGTATTGTGCCTATTATATACGTTGTATACTGATAAGTTTAAGTCACTTTTATACCTTCTATCCTTATTTATTCCAAATTTTATAGTAATAGAAGCATCCATCCTATGATAATCAGGCATTCTGTATTCATTACGATCAGAATATATTGGAATAATCATATTTCCATACTCATATCGGCCAATAGGAAAAGTTACAGGGGAGCCTGTTGCATAAATCCAATTTGCAGCAATATTTATACGTCTGGTAATATCATAATTAGCAACAATTGCTATATTGTGAGGTTTGTCATAATTAGCAGGATAGATTTCTCCATGATTAATTTCAGGAACTTTTCTTCTGGTTTTCGATAAAGTATAACTAACCCATCCTGTGAATTTGCCTGTTTGTTTTCGTACAAGAAGTTCTAAACCATATGACCAGGCTTTACCTGTCCTGAATTCACCCTCGATCTCAGGATTTAGCAAAAGTTCAGCATGGTCGCGAAAATCAATTTGATCTTGCATATCTTTATAATATACCTCAATTGATGTTTCATATACATCATCGAAAAAGTTTCTAAAGTAACCCAATGCAAATTGGCCTGCAGTTTGAGGATTAATATTGGGGCTTGAAGGAACCCATATATCAAGTGGTAAACCTGCTGTTGAATTTGAGGCTAAATGAACATATTGTTTCGTTCTTGAGTAGCTTCCTTTTATAGATGATTTAGAATTAAGAGAGTATTTAAAGTTTGCTCTTGGTTCTAAACCCCAAAAAGTGTTAAATATATCACCACTTTTATAAACAGTAGAATCAATTTTCTCATAATTCTCGTCAAAATTATAAACTGTAGATTTTCCCATATTTTGGAAAGCACTTGCTCTTAGTCCATAATTAATAGTTAGTTTTTCGTTGGGTTTCCATTTATTGGATAAGTATGCAGCCCATTCAAGTGCATTCGATTCAGGCATTAACAATTCATTATACATGGTTTCATCTCCAACGCCTTTTGCAATACCGGGATTAAAATAATGATAAGTTCCACTGGCACCAAATCGAATAGTGTTTTTTATATTAGGATAGTAGGTAAAGTCAGCTTTTAATTTCCAGTCTTTCATATTTGATGTCCATTTAAAACCTGTACTTCCACCGGTTTCTCCAAGTTCATAATCGTAATCACTTCGTATTAGAGAAAAGTTAGAAAAGATTTTTTCAGAAAATAAATGATTCCAACGTAATGTAAATGTTGTATTTCCCCAGTTAAATCCAAACCCATCACCTAATTTAAGAACATCCCTTCCAAAATAGCCGGATAAAAATATTCTGTTATTTTCATTAATCTTATAGTTTCCTTTTAGATTCAAATCGTAAAAGTATAGTTTAGTTTCTTTCGTGTCCTCATCTTGTGACATCATTGTCATTAAATCCAGATACGTTCTTCTACCAGAAAGAATAAATGCCCCTTTATCTTTCACAAAAGGACTTTCAATAGTCAACCTACTTGAAATAGTTCCTATACCTCCATTAGCATGAAATTCTTTCATGTTGCCATCTTTCATCCTAATATCAAGTAATGAGGATAGCCTTCCCCCAAAAGCTGCAGGAATATCTCCCTTATATAATTTTACATCTTTTATAGCATCGTTGTTGAAAACCGAAAAGAATCCAAGCAGATGAGATGCGTTATATACTGTAGCTTCATCTAATAGAATTAAATTTTGATCGGCAGCCCCACCACGAACATGAAATCCTGATGAGCCTTCACTACTTGCTTGTACACCAGGCATCAATTGTATTGCTTTAATAATATCAACTTCACCCATAAAGGCTGGGATCTTTTTTATTTCCTTAGCCTGCAATTTCATTGTACTCATTTCTGCCTTAATAATATTTTCATCTTTTCTTTTGGCAGTAACAATTACCTCATCAATAGTTTTTGATGTTTCTGTAAGAGTTATGTTCTTTGTTATGTGTTGATTCAAATTAATGCCTTCAACATGAGGCTCATATCCAATATATGAATATATTAGTTGATAGTTGCTTTCAGTTAAGGTTATAGAAT
>DAOVYZ010000102.1 GCA_030635365.1 Bacteroidales bacterium | reverse complement strand
TCTTTTCGAAGTTCTTCATTTAAAGCAATTGAAGGTGATTCTTCTATTAACTTTTGGTGCTTACGTTGAATAGAACATTCTCTTTCTCCTAAATGGATTATATTTCCATAATTGTCGGCTAGAATTTGAAATTCAATATGACGTGGATTCTTAACATATTTCTCCATGAAAACGGATGAATCTGCAAAAGCTTTTTCAGATTCGTTTTGAGCCATTTTAAACATTTTTTCAATGTCTTTTTCTTTTTCGACAATTCGCATTCCTCGCCCACCACCGCCTGATGCAGCTTTTAAGATTACAGGGTAACCAATCTTTTTTGCAACAAGTTTTGCATGCTTTGCATTTTTAATATTACCATTACTACCTTGTAATAAGGGTACATTATGATTAGATGCCAATTGTTTAGCAATAGTTTTGTTTCCTAATTTATAAATTGAGTCAGGAGAGGGGCCAATAAAAATTATATTTTCGTCGATACATTTCTGAGCAAAGTAGGGGTTCTCAGCCAAATAACCATAACCGGGGTGTACCGCATCTATATCATATTCCTTTATGGCATAAATAATTCTTTCAATATCTAAAAATTCCGGTATATCGTTAGTTAATTCAGTAAAATCAATAATTTCATCCATAAACTCTAAATAGTAGGCCCCGGGTTCTTTTGATGTTTTAATACCAAAAGTCTTAATATCCATTTTTATTGCCGATATTGAAATACGAATGGCAATCTCACCTCTGTTTGCAATTAATATTGATTTAATCTTTTTCATAATTTGTACTTTTTAATTTGTACATCATTATAATGGTATATTACCATGTTTCCTTGAAGGTTGTTCAATATGTTTATTTTCAAGTGACTCAAAAGCAGTTATTAACTTCTTTCGAGTGTCAGCAGGGTCAATTACTTCATCAATATATCCATTTTCATCAGCAATATATGGGTTAGCAATCTCTTGCCGGTATTTAGTGGCAAATTCTTTTTTTAATTGTATCGGGTCTTCAGCTTTTTGCAATTCTCTTTTATTAAGGATTGAAACAGCACCCTCAGGGCCCATTACTGCAATTTCGGCAGTAGGCCATGCAAAGTTATAATCACCACCAAGGTTTTTGCTATTCATAACGCAAAAAGCACCGCCATAAGCTTTTCGTAATATCACTGTAACTTTAGGTACAGTTGCTTCACTATATGCAAAAAGTAGTTTTGCACCATGTTTAATAATTCCATTATGTTCCTGGTCAAGTCCGGGTAAAAATCCGGGAACATCTTCGAGAGTTAAAATAGGAATATTAAAACAATCGCAGAATCGAATAAACCGGGCTCCCTTTAGTGATGAATTTATATCTAGAACCCCAGCTAAAACTTTAGGCTGATTGGCTACAATACCGATTGCTTTTCCATTTAACCTTGCAAACCCAATGACAAGGCTGGGGGCAAAGTGCTCAGAAACTTCAAAAAAGGTATCTTTATCAATTAAAAGTTCAATTACTTTTTTAACGTCATATGGTTTGTTGGGGTCATCAGGTACAACAGAAATTAATTTATCTGTATTTTTATCTTTTTTATCTCTTTTCTCAATAAACGGGGGGTTCTCGAGGTTATTAGATGGGAAAAATGATAATAATTTCTTTACTCCAATAATTGCATTTTCTTCATCCTCATAAATAAAATTAGCTACACCACTTTTTTTAGCATGTATTTCTGCACCACCCAATTCGTCAAATGTTACTTCTTCATTCAAAACTTCCTTTACAACATCAGGCCCGGTTACAAACATATGACTGGTATTTTTAGCCATAAATATAAAATCCGTTAAAGCAGGAGAGTATACTGCTCCTCCGGCTGCAGGCCCTAATATTACTGATATTTGCGGAATAATTCCCGATGCCTGAATATTACGATGAAATATACTTGCATACCCGGATAAACTTGCTACACCTTCCTGAATTCTGGCTCCTCCGGAATCTATTAATCCAATTATTGGAGCTCCAACACGCAATGCAAGTTCCTGAACCTTCATTATTTTCTTTGCATGAACAGTGCCAAGCGATCCGCCCATTACAGTAAAATCTTGTGAATAAGCATAAACCAACCTGCCATTTACTCTTCCGTGTCCAATTACAACACCATCACCAAAGGCCTCATCAATTTTTCCAAACCCGGTATCAGGAGTTGCTGATGTAACAAAAGCATCTAATTCTTCAAATGAATCTTTATCAAATAATAATGCAATTCTTTCTCGTGCATGAAGTTTACCTTTATTATGTTGGTTCTTTATTTTATCGGGGCCATTTTGGATTTTAAATCTATCCATCCTGTGAAGAAAATCTTTATATATTTTGCCTTTAATATCCATACCTTTACATATCTGATTTAATATATGTTATAGAACACATATTAATTTTTAGACACAACAAAGATATTTAGATTAGATTGGTTATTATTAAATAATTGAGATTTTTATTAATTGAAATATCCTTAGTTTGTAACCTAAAAATAGCATTTTAATATCGGGTAAATATATAAAATTTATATTATAGTCAAATTTTTTAACCTAAAAAATAGTTAACATCTTGAATTGCTTAAATGTTAATTGCTTTTTACTTTTCTGATAAATATGATCATTTTTAAATTTAAAAAGTACTATTGATTACTAAATGAGAGAGAATTGGTAATGCACGACAGTACTATTATTTCTTATTTTTAGGTAATATTCGCAAATTACTTCTTTGTTAAAAAAATTTGATAATAAAAAATCTATATTTATCTTGGACTTTTTAAAAATCATATTTACTCATTATGAAACAAGCAAGATTAAAATAATCATTAAACACACACGATTATGATTGCGGTTCCATTTGACAATAAAAAAACAAAATAATAAACAGATGAAAACAATAATTACTTTTTGGTTGCTATTTTTAGCATTGAACTGTTTTTCGCAGGATTTTACCTATAAAGAAAAGAAAGAACTAAAGGCTTATCCTGATTATATTATGGATGGCAAATTTTCTCCTTTCAGAAATTACTTTGCTTTAACTATTGGCAATAACACAATCGAAATTTTCGACAGGGATTGGAATAAAATATTTAGTCATCAGGGAAATCCTAAATCAGTTGGGGGGCACATTTCATTTTCTCCGGATGAAAAATATTTAGCCTGTGCAAAATATAAAAGTGATAATGATATAGCCATAATTCGATTAGAAGATAAAAAGGTTATTCAGGTTTTAAATGGACATTCATATAATATCAATAAAGTAGAATTTAGCCATAATGGTGAATATCTTGCTAGTGCTTCATCTGACAAATCAGTATGCTTATGGAAATGGAATGATGATGAGCTATTGTTATCTCAAAAATTTAATTATGATGAATCGATTATGGCTGTGAGTTTTAATTACAACGATGAGTTTTTGATTACGGGAGGTTACAATAAAATTATCCATCTGTATCAATTTAAAAATGATGAGTATTTATTATATGATACTATTCCTAGCATGAAATACTGGTTGTATGATTTATGTTTTCATCCTTCAAAAAATGAATTTGTTACATCTTCACAGTACGAGATTAGGAGATATAATATTGATAAACGTAATATGTCATTTAAAGATAGTATAAAGATTAGAGTTAATAGAGCATTGAACTACAATTCTACAGGTGATTATTTGGCATTTGGGAAGAATCAGGATTTGGTTATACTCAAAATGAATAAAACTGAAATGCTTGAGTTTGAGCATATATATCGCCATAGTGATCACGTATTTGGAGGTACATTTAGTGATGATGGTTTATTTCTTACATCATTTAGTTCCGATAAATCTTGTATAGTATGGGAGCTTACAGGTGTGAATCCTTCAAGAAAATCATTAATTACAGATTATATGGATGGCGAATTAACTTCTGCTCAAAAAATTATTTTAACATCTAATGTAATTGAAGATATATTAAATAAACTTGACAATAATTTAACGGCACCTCGAGATGAATTTGAGACTACTATCCAGTATAATGATAGAAGGGATAAATTAAAATCAGTTGTTTTATCACAACTTCAGTACCATACAGAGAAATATTATAAGTTGAATACAAAATCAGGGAATAAAATTGCTATACCTATCGAAAGATTAATAGGATATAATGCCGATATTAATATATACAAAATACGATTTTTAGAAACAGATGCTGGAATTAAAATTCCAATTGAAGATGCCAGGTCGTTTAAAAATAATTTTGGGAAAGCATTTTTGCAAGCAGAAAGAACAAAAAGTAAGGATGGAATTTCATTTGAGTATTCAAATTTTGAATTAGTTCATCCAACAAATAATAAATTGTTTAAAGTAACTCCAGTAGAAAATCCATTTCATATAATTAAAAATAAGAGGAGTGCTGTACAAAAGGAAAGAGCAGAAAAAACGGTTATCAAAAGTACCGAAAAAGTGACTGGAGAAGATGATTTAGGTTTTGATCGTGCATTAATATTCGCAACTAGTATTTATGATTCATTCTCGGAGCTAGTAAATCCTGTAATTGATGCTACCACTATATCAGAAGAGTTAAAGTCAAACTATTTTGTACAACCAGAATTAATCATTAATCCATCCTTGAAAGAGACAATTGAGAAGATAAGAGAATACGCAAAATTAGGATACGGTAAGAATGATAATTTGCTGATTTTTTTTGCTGGTCATGGAATATATGATGACGTATTTAAGGAAGGCTATGTAATTTCCAGAGATTCCAAATCAGATGATGTTGCTAAAACTTCGTATTTATCTCATTCTAATTTACGTACTATGATTAACAATATTCCATGTAATCATATTATGTTGGTTATGGATGTATGTTTTGGAGGTACTTTTGATCCTCTAATAGCATCAAGAAGTTGTGCTGTGGATATGTATACCGAAGTTACCAGCGAAGAATTTGTTCAAAGGAAAAAGAAATATAAGACTCGTTTATATTTAACTTCTGGAGGTAAAGAATATGTACCTGATGGCCGCCCGGGGCACCATTCTCCATTTGCCAGAAAGTTTCTGGAATCATTGAGAAACTATGGAGGGCCTGATCAAATATTAACAATAAATGAGATAATACAATATGTAGAAAAAGTAGATCCACAGCCACGTTTTGGTGAATTTGGTAATAATGAACCGGGGAGTGATTTTATTTTGATGGTAAAATAAAGTATCTAAACAATTTTCTTAATATCCCTATTTTCTAAAATTAATTTATCTCTTCCCTTAAGCCCGATTTTAAATATAGCTTTAGCTAAATAGCCTGAAGTAATAACTCCATTTGGATATATTATTTTAAATGCCGGGTATAATGCACGTATAATTCGATAGTTAAAATTTGGTTCTTTGCGTGGTATAACAAGAAATATGTAAGCTTCCTTTTATACAAAATTATGTCAAGATTACCAGAAAAGACTTTTTTGTTGTATTGCTCCCTCATGCTCTAAGAGCCACCTTTTATTTAATAAACCTCCGGCATAACCGGTTAAACTGCCATTAGTCCCAATAACCCGGTGGCACGGAATAATAATAGGGATGGGGTTTTTGCTATTTGCCAGAGCGATAGCACGAATAGCTTTTTCATCACCATACGCTTTAGCTTGATCCAGGTAAGATACAGTTTTACCATATGGAATCCTTAAGAGTTGATTCCATATTTTGCTTTGGAATTCAGTACCTGAAGGGTTTATATTTACTGTAAATTCTTTTCTATTTCCACTAAAATATTCATCTAATTGGCTAATACAGTTCTCTAGATGAAAAGGAGTTATCTTCATTTTGAAAAAATCCTTAGTAAATGAGATCTGAATAATATGCGAATCATTTGCAATTATTCTCAGATTACCTATTGGTGATTTGTAATAGGTTTCGAACATAATTCTATTTTAATAAATATGTATCAGAAATATTTATGTAGAACACTCATATTCTGATATTGTTGCCGAAAACCTTATTAATTCTATGTTTATGTTATTTGTTTAATTCTGTTTCGATTAATTTTTTCAGCTTATCAAACTCATTATCATCAAATCCGGTAGCTTCAAATATAATATTACCTTCGCGGTCCAAAACAATATTTCTTGGTATGTACTTTTCTGCAAATAAAGAATATATTTTTCTTCCAGGATCAGGAACAATATTGAATGTATATCCGGCCTTTTCTTTAAATGCTATCATTTCTTCAACATTATGTTCACGTCCGAAAACTATGAGTTCAAAATTCTCATTTCCTTTGTATTTAGCCCAGATATCACTTTCAATAAATGGAAGTTCTTTAATACAAATAGGGCATGATGTTGCAAAGAAATTCATAAAAACAACTTTACCCTTTAAATCGCTAATATGAATAGTGTCATTATCCATATTAATGTAGCTAAATTCAGGTACTACCTGTCCAACCTTGATTAATGTTGATTTTACAATATCTAACTTCGCTTCCTCTTCTGCCTTTTTTTGTTTGTAATTGCATGAGTACAAACCAATTCCTAGAATTAATAATAGCAATGTAATTTTTTTCATAGTGTTAAAATTTGATTATGTAATAAATTCACTGTTTACAACGAAAATCATAGTGTTTGCAACCAGTTCATAAAAGTACATATTTTTCTTTACTATATATTTAAACTTTATTTTATAATTACAATCTTATTGTTAACAAAACTAAAAATATTACATATATGTTCTTAAACTATATTCGTATTGCAAAAAGGGTATTGCTGAATAATTTTGTATTTACCCTTTTAAACATTTCAGGTTTGGCAATTGGCATAACAGCCAGTGTATTTATATTTCACTATATTACTTTCGAAGAAAGCTTTGATAATTATCATCCCAACAGTGAAAATATTTATCGCTTAAGTTATGGAAGAACAATGTTAGATGATGGTAGTAATGTTGAATTTGCATCAGCTTGCCCTCCAATAGGGCCACTTTTAAAAGATAATTTTCCGGAGGTGCTTAGAGTTGCTCGATTAGCTCAACGGGAAGCAGTTTTTTCATATGAAGAAAATAAATTTATCGAAAATAAAATTTACTATGCGGAGCAGCAAATATTCAACATCTTATATTTTAATATCGCATCTGGCTCTATTGATGGAGTACTTGAACAACCTAACAATATTGTGATATGTAAAAGTGTAGCAGAAAGATATTTTGGGAAAGAAGATCCGATAGGAAAGAGATTAAATCTTAATAAAACAGAAGATTATCAGGTAGTTGCAGTCTTTGAGGATATCCCTCAGAATTCACATTTAAAACCGGAAATACTAGTTGCCTTTCCCAATTTAGCTGAATGGCGTGGCGATGATTATATGCAGTCGTGGGGGCATACAGGTGCTTTTACGTATCTGGTATTAAAAGAAGATTCAAAGCTAAGAGAGTTGGAAAAGCAGTTTATAAAATTTACTGAGAGTCAAATTGGGGAGATGTTAGCTCATTATAATATGCTAATGTATTTTAATTTACAGCCAGTACAAGATATTCATCTTAAATCTAACCTATTACAAGAACAAGAAGCAAATGGAGATGAGAAAACAGTTAAGTTTTTGTATATAATTGGTGTTTTTATATTAATAATAGCGTGGGTAAATTATATAAACCTTACAACCTCTCGATCTATGGAAAGAGCACGTGAAGTTGGAGTAAGAAAAGTTGTTGGGGCTTTAAGAAAGAATTTGATCAAGCAATTTTATATTGAGTCTGCAATCATTAACTTAATTGGACTGGCTTTAGCACTTACTTTAATAGAATTAATAAAGCCTGGGTTCACAAAATTGACAGGAATTCCAAGAGACTATAGTTTGTGGAGTCAACAATGGTTTGTCATATTTATTGTTATAGCATACTTGGGAGGAACTTTTATTACAGGGATGTATCCTGTTTTCGCACTATCATCATTTAAACCTATTTCGGTTTTAAAAGGTAAATTAACCAGTTCAACACGGATTGTGAGCTTAAGAAAAGTATTAGTTTTTTTTCAGCTTGTACTTTCTATAATACTAATTACCGGCACATTTGCTGTTTTTTCGCAATTAATATTTATGCGTAATCAGAGTTTAGGATTCAGTATTGATCAAACACTTGTGGTTAATGTTCCTAAAGCAGTCGATTCCACTTATGCTCAACGGCAAGAAACATTCAAACAGGAGATTGCTAAATTATCAGGTGTTAAAGGTGTTGCATTTTCTACAGAAGTGCCTGGGCGTAAGATTTATTGGGATAATGGCGGGATTTTCAAAGTAGGTAGTGATGCTGCATCCGGAAAGAATTACATGATAATGGGAGTAGATGATGAGTTTATTGATCTTTACGGTATGGAATTCATAGTTGGACGTAATTTTTCTAAAGAATTCCCTTCAGATAAAAATTCAGTATTAATAAATGAAACGGCTGTTAAATGGTTAGAATTTGAAAGTGCTGATGATGCATTAAATAAGCAAATAAATTATTGGGGCAACATTTATACTATAATTGGGGTATTGAAGGATTATCGTCATGAGTCACCTAAGGCAACATATGAGCCTCAAATATTTAGATTCTTACCGAAGATTCCCAGAGGTTGCTTTTCGGTTAAATTGGATGCCGAAAATATAAAATCAAATCTTACAAGGATTGAGACAAGTTGGAATGAGCTATTTGCAGGAAACCCATTTGATTTTTTCTTTCTTGATGTATATTATAATGAACAGTTTAAAGCTGACAGAAAATTTGGAAAAGTATTTGGAATATTCTCTTTCTTAGCAATATTTATAACTTGTTTAGGTTTATTTGGATTATCTCTTTATACAGCTAATTTGAAAACAAAAGAAATAGGTATTAGAAAAGTAATGGGAGCCAGGGTTCATAATATTTTGCTAAAGTTCTTCAAAGAATATTTGCATCTTATTATTTTAGCATCTGCACTTTCGATCCCGGTTTTAGTTTGGGGGTTAAATTATTGGTTAAATAATTTCTCAATTAAAATGTCTCTATCATTCTGGCTATTTGTCGTTCCTGTAATTTTTGTTTTTATAATTATACTAATTTCGGTAAGTGCTTATACAATAAAAGCAGCCAGATCAAATCCTGTTGACACATTAAAATACGAGTAATAGAAATTTATATATTACTGAATAAAATCTAGTTTTTATCAATTATATCTCTTCCAAAAGGAGTGAGTGCAAGCGAAGCCAACTTAAAATGTTGGTTTCCAAATGGTATCCCGATAATAGTA
>DAOVYZ010000100.1 GCA_030635365.1 Bacteroidales bacterium | reverse complement strand
TATTATTTTAAATGATAATGTTCTCTCAAAATAGTCAATATGCCCTTGCAGTATATTTTCAAGCTCTTGATGTGCATATATGTGTAAATCATGTTTCCTGCTAAGCAAATTAAATGTAGAAATTAGTCCAAACAGTCCAAATATGTGGTCCCCATGAAGGTGACTAATAAAAATATTGTTTATTTTACTAAAACGGATTTTATTTTTTCTAATCTGCATTTGAGTGCCTTCACCGCAATCAATTAAAAAAAACCGCTCATGAACATTAAGTACATGAGCGGTTAGGTTTCTTTTCGAAGTTGGTACAGCAGAACTACTACCCAATATTGTTAATTCAAAAGTCAAGTTATTAAGGTATTATTTATTACCGCCTTCTTCGCCACTTTTCTCTTCATTTAAAACAATATCAATAGCTTCCTCTGTTGAATATGCAATATTCAGAACTGTATCCAACTGCGATATGGTAATTAATCTGTCAACAGCATCATTTAGGCCTGTTAAGACAAATGTTCCATTAGCATTCTTACAAAGTCGATTGGCAACAAGAATAGCACTTAAACCAGATGAATCACAATATCGGCAATTACTTAAATCAAGAATTATGTTTTTTTCTCCCTTCCCTGAGATCAAAACCAGTTCAGATTTTAAGCTAGGCGCAACATTTGTATCTAGCTTTTCCTCCATTACTTGAATTAAGGTGTACTTTTTCTGTTTTTCAATCTTAAATTCCATTGTACTTAATTTTTAATTAAATAAAAGAGCTATTCAGACTTTTTATCACTTTTATCTTCAGTCTCTTTTTCTTTTTTCACCTTAGCTTTTACCTCTTTCTTTTCTGGTTTTTTTTCCTTTTCCTCTTTCTTTTCTGCTTTTGGTTTTGCTTTTGGCTTTACCGGTTCTTTTTTAACACTTTCCTTTTTAGCCTTTTCTTTAGCATCCATTTCAGCTTTCTTTTCAGCTATTTCTTTCTTTTGCTCCTCTTCCATTTCATTCTTAAGTGATGCCAGCTCTGAAATATCCCCTAAAGTTGTTTTTTCTAAATTAGAACCTATTTTCTTTACAGCTTTCTTATTAGCTATACTTTTTTGTTTTTTATCAGCAGTAGCCTCATCTTTTTTATCATCCTCAAATATTCTACTGTGCGACAAGATAATCTTTTTTGCTGATTTAGAAAACTCAATTACTTTAAAATCTAATTTTTCATCAACTTTTGCTGCACTTTTATCTTCTTTAACCAGATGTTTTGGAGTAACAAACCCTTCTACACCATATGGTAAAGCAATTACTGCACCTTTATCAAAAACATCTATAACAGTTCCTTCATGAATTGAACCTACTGTAAATACAGTTTCAAAAACATCCCAAGGATTTTCTTCTAACTGTTTATGTCCCAAGCTTAATCTTCTATTTTCCTTATCAATTTCAAGAACTACAACCTCAATACCTTCACCTATTGAAGTAAATTCAGCCGGATGCTTAATTTTCTTAGTCCAAGAAAGATCTGATATATGAATTAAACCATCAACACCTTCTTCAATTTCGACAAATACTCCAAAATTTGTAAAGTTTCTTACTGTAGCAGTGTGCTTGCTTCCTGTAACATACTTTTCATCAATCTTGCTCCATGGGTCTGTCTTAAGTTGTTTGATACCTAACGACATTTTTCTTTCTTCTCTATCAAGAGTAAGAATTTGTGCTTCTACTCCATCACCAACTTGTAGGAATTCCTGAGCACTTCTTAAATGCTGCGACCAAGACATCTCTGATACGTGAATTAATCCTTCTACTCCTGGTTGAATTTCTACAAATGCACCATAGTCTGCCAAAACAACAACTTTACCTTTAACAGAATCTCCAACTTTAATATCTTTATCTAAAGAATCCCATGGATGTGGTGTTAATTGTTTTAATCCAAGAGCAATTCGCTTCTTATCATCATCAAAATCAAGAATTACAACATTTAATTTTTGATCTAATTCTACTATTTCCTCAGGGTGATTAACTCGTCCCCAAGACAAGTCCGTAATGTGTATTAACCCATCTACTCCACCCAGATCAATAAATACACCATACGAAGTTATATTTTTAACAGTTCCTTCAAGAACTTGTCCTTTTTCTAATTTAGCAATTATTTCTTTTTTCTGTTGTTCTAACTCTTCTTCAATAAGTGCTTTATGAGATACAACAACATTTTTAAATTCATGGTTAATTTTAACAACCTTGAATTCCATTGTTTTTTCTACATAAACATCGTAATCACGAATTGGCTTAACATCAATTTGTGAGCCAGGCAAGAATGCTTCAATTCCAAATACATCTACAATCATACCACCCTTTGTACGACATTTTATGAAACCTGTAATAATTTCATCTTTTTCAAGAGCTTCGTTTACACGATCCCATGAACGCAATGCTCTAGCTTTTTTATGAGAAAGTACTAATTGTCCATCTTTGTCTTCCTGACTTTCAACATATACTTCAACTTTATCACCAGGTTTTAGTTCAGAATTATAACGAAATTCATTTAAACTAACAACACCCTCAGATTTATAACCAATATTTATTACCACTTCACGTTTATTCATAGAAACAACAGAACCATCAATCACCTCATTTTCGGTTATAGTGGAAAGCGTTTGATCATACATTTTTTCAAACTCGGTTCTTTCCTTAGTTAGAGCGTCTTCTCCTTCTTTTGAGATATCATCCCAATCAAATTCATCACTTGGTGTTGCAAATTCCACAACAGTCCTTTCATATTTTTCTTTTTCTTTTTTCTCTTCTTTAACAGTTTCTTTTACCTTAGTTGTTTTTTCAACTTTCTCAGTTTCCTCTGCCTTTTTAGCTTCCTCAGGTTTTTCAACCTTTTCAGCTTCTTCAGCTTTTACAGTTTCTTCAACCTGCACATTTTCGGCCTGCTCAACATTCTCCTTTTGCTCAACAGATTTGTTCACTTCTTTTTCAGTCATTTAATTAATTAATTATTTTTTTAGTAAGTTAGACATTATATTTATTGAATTAACGAGAGTGCAAAAGTATAATTTTTATTTATTTATTTAAAAATAAAGATACTAAAAAAACCAATTAATAGTCAAATATACAGCGTTCATATACCAAATTATTTCTTTTAACAGATTTGATTTCCAAGTAATAGGGCTAATAAAATAGGTTTAGAGCTCTTATGCTTCAATTAACAAGGTGCCAATACTATTTTAATTATCTCCATTTGTTTATATCTCACACCAATTCAATTTCTTTCTTGCTATCTTTACAAAAGATATGTCATATTTTTAGAAAAAAATTAGCTAATTCAAAATAATTCTTATTATGTTCGTAAACTTTTTCAACTAATTATATTAAACTCAAAAAACAATGGAAATATCAATGGTAGGTACCGGTTATGTAGGTTTAGTTTCCGGTACATGTTTTGCTGAAACAGGCATTATTGTAACCTGTGTTGATGTGGATAATGATAAAATTGACAAACTCAATAAAGGTATAGTTCCTATATACGAACCTGGACTTGAATCAATGATTAACAGAAATGTAAAAAAGAATAGACTTTACTTTACAACACGTTTAGAAGAAAGCCTTGCTGACGCTGAAGCTGTTTTTATTGCAGTTGGGACACCTCCGGACGAAGATGGAAGTGCTGATTTAAAATATGTGCTGTCTGTAGCAAGGGAAGTTGGAAAACATATGAATCAATATTTGGTTATTGTAACTAAAAGTACTGTCCCTATTGGAACTGCTAAAAAAGTAAAAGCTGCAGTTCAGGAAGAGTTAGATAAACGCGGAGTTAATATTTCTTTCGACGTAGCTTCAAACCCGGAATTTTTAAAAGAAGGTGCTGCAATTGATGATTTCTTAAAACCTGACAGGATCGTAATCGGTACAGAATCAGAAAAGGCAGTAGAGGTTTTGAGAAGATTGTATAAACCATTCTTGCTTAACAATCACCCAATTGTATTTATGGATATACCATCTGCCGAGATGACTAAATATACAGCTAATGCAATGTTAGCAACTAAGATTAGTTTTATGAACGATATTGCAAATTTATGCGAAATTGTCGGTGCAGATATTACTTCAGTGCGAAAAGGAATAGGTAGCGATAGTCGTATTGGTTACCATTTTATATATGCCGGTGCCGGATATGGAGGTTCATGTTTCCCAAAAGATGTAAAAGCCTTAATAAAAACTTCAGATCAAAACAATCATTCGTTAGAAGTTTTAAAAGCGGTTGAGGATGTAAATGATCGCCAAAAGGTAGTATTATTTAATAAAATCAACAAACATTTTAACGGGGACTTGAAAGGTAAACGAATTGCACTTTGGGGATTATCATTTAAACCTAATACTGACGATATGCGTGAAGCTCCTGCATTAGTTATAATTGATAAACTAATCAAAGCTGGAGCCAAAGTAATAGGATATGACCCTGTTGCAATAAATGAATGTAAACGTAGGATTGGTGATAAAATTGAGTATACCAATGAGCAATATGATGCAATAAAAAATGTTGATGCATTAGTCTTAATAACAGAATGGTCCGAATTTCGTGTTCCTAAGTGGAAAGAAATGGAAAATCTCATGAAAAATAAGATTATTTTTGATGGCCGCAATATTTATGATCCTTCAGACATGAAAAAGTGGGGTTGGACATATTATGGAATTGGAAGATAATATCTAAAAAAACTAAAAAGCTTATACCGTTTTGCACCAGCTTTTTACTATATTTACGTTCTATGAAAAAGATTTTAATTACCGGTGGAGCTGGTTTTATAGGGTCACATTTATGTGAAAGATTACTAAATGAAGGAAATGAAGTTATATGCCTTGACAACTTCTTTACAGGATCAAAAAATAATATTATTCATTTATTGGATAATCCTTTTTTCGAATTGATAAGGCATGATGTTACAATGCCTTATTTTATTGAAGTAGATGAAATATACAATTTAGCATGCCCAGCTTCTCCAATTCATTATCAGTATAACCCTATTAAAACTATTAAAACTTCCGTAATGGGAGCAATTAACATGCTTGGGTTGGCAAAACGAATAAAAGCAAAAATATTACAGGCTTCTACAAGTGAAGTATACGGGGATCCTACAATACATCCTCAAAAAGAAGACTATTGGGGAAACTGTAATCCTATTGGTTTTCGTTCATGCTATGATGAAGGAAAAAGATGTGCCGAATCTCTTTTTATAAATTACCATCAACAAAATAACGTTAATATTAAAATAGCCAGAATTTTTAATACTTATGGGTCAAAAATGAGTATAAATGATGGGCGCGTTGTTTCAAATTTTATTGTTCAGGCATTAAAAGGAGATGATATAACGATATACGGTTCCGGGAAACAAACCAGAAGTTTTCAGTATGTTAGTGATTTAATTGAAGGGTTGATAAGATTAATGAATTCTGATAAATCTTTTATAGGACCGGTAAATATCGGAAATCCTCATGAATTTAATATGTTAGAACTTGCTAATTCAATAATCGAATTAACCGATTCTAAATCTAAAATTAGTTACTTACCTTTGCCGGAAGATGACCCTGTTCAACGCCAACCGGATATCTCTTTAGCAAAAAAAGTATTAAATGGTTGGGAACCAAAAGTAGAATTAAAGCAAGGATTAATAAACACTATTGAATATTTTAAAAGTATAATCTAACTATGAAAGGAATTATCTTAGCAGGCGGTGCCGGAACAAGGCTTTATCCCATAACAAAAAGTATATCAAAACAAATTATCCCAATATATGATAAACCAATGATATACTATCCTTTATCAGTTTTAATGCTATCCGGGATAAGAGACATTTTAATTATATCAACACCAAAAGATATTCATCTTTACGATGATTTGTTGGGAAATGGCAGTCATTTAGGGCTAAACATTTCTTATAAAGTTCAACCATCACCTGACGGCTTAGCACAAGCGTTTATACTTGGAGCAGATTTTATTGGAAAAGATAACGTTTGCCTGGTACTGGGAGATAATATTTTTTATGGATATGGATTTACGAAAATTTTATCTAATGCAGCAAAACTAAAAGATGGAGCTATTGTTTTCGGTTATTATGTTAACGACCCTAAAAGGTATGGAGTTGTTGAATTTGACAATAATGGTAAAGTATTAAGTATTGAAGAGAAACCGGAAAACCCTAAATCTAATTTTGCTGTTACCGGTTTATATTTTTATTCTAACGATGTTGTCGAAAAAGCAAAAAATCTTAAACCCAGTAAACGGGGAGAACTTGAAATAACTGACTTAAATAGATTATATTTAGATGAAAACAGGTTAAGCGTTGAATTACTGAGTCGAGGATTTGCATGGTTAGATACCGGCACACATGATAGTTTATTGCAAGCATCAAATTACATTTCGACTATAGAACACAGGCAAGGATTAAAAATATCATGTATAGAAGAGATTGCCTACAAAAAAGGATTTATTACGAAAGAACAATTCGTAAAGATAGGAAACGAACATGGTAATAATCAATATGGCCAATACCTATTAAAAATTGCTAATGAATAATTAAAATGGAGATAACAAAAACAGGATTCTCAGGTTTATATGTATTAAAACCTCAAATATTTGAAGATTCCCGGGGTTACTTTTTTGAAAGTTATAATAGAAATAAGTTAAAAGATATATTAGGTGATATATCTTTCGTGCAGGATAACCAATCTAAATCCGTCTTAGGAACAATTAGAGGATTTCACTACCAACTTGAACCTTATGCGCAAACTAAATTAATTCGGGTAATTGATGGAAAAATCTTAGATGTTGTGATAGATATTAGAGAAAAATCTCCAACATTTGGAAAAAATTTTAGTATTGAACTTTCAAGTGAAAATAAACAACAATTATTTATTCCCAAGGGTTTTGCGCATGGTTTCTCAGTTTTAAGTAAAACAGCAATTGTTTTTTACAAGACTGATCAGTTCTACAAACCAGAATCAGAAAGAGGTATTAATTTTAATGACGAAAATTTAAGAATTGATTGGAACATAGATATAAAAAATGCCAAAATATCTCCGAAAGATAAAGTTCTTCCATCATTTCAAGAAACTGAGATGAATTTTAAATTTTAATCAGGTAAGTTATGATAACTATATTGGTTACTGGTGCTAACGGACAATTAGGGAATGAAATAAAATCTATATATAAAAAAGATATTATTGATTTTAAAACCCCTATCAAATTTATTTTTACTGATATTGATACTCTCGATATATCTAATAAAATCAGTTTAAAGAAAATTTTTCAAGATCAAACCATTGACTATATAATTAATTGTGCAGCATATACAAATGTTGATTTAGCCGAAACTGAAAAAGATAAAGCATTTAATATTAATGCAACTTGTGTTGAGCACATTGTAAATTCTATACGTGAAACAAATACAAAACTTATTCATATATCAACTGATTACGTCTTTGATGGAAATAGTTATATTCCTTACAAAGAAAATATGAGTACTAACCCTCAATCGGTTTATGGGAGTTCTAAACTCAAAGGTGAAGAATATGCTTTAAGTTATAAAAATTCAATATGCATAAGAACATCCTGGTTATACTCAAGTTTTGGAAAAAATTTTGCTAAAACTATTTATAAGCTCTGCAAAGAAAAAGAAAATCTAAATGTTGTTTTTGATCAGATTGGAACTCCAACATATGCATATGACCTAGCCCAAACTATTCTCACAATAATAAAACAATCTATTTCTGAGAATTTATTTGTACCGGGTATTTATCATTATTCAAATGAAGGAGTGTGCAGTTGGTTTGATTTTGCAAAAGCGATTGCATCAAAAACAAATACAACTTGTATTATCAATCCAATTGAGTCAAAGGATTTTCCAACACCTGCAAAAAGGCCATTTTATAGTGTTTTAAATAAAGAAAAAATTAAATCAATATATAAAATAAATATACCGCACTGGTATGACAGCTTAAATGCTTTTTTTAAAGCAATACAAGCTCAGTTATAAATACAAAGTATTAATTTATATTCAAATAATTATATAATATGGCTGATAAAGAATTACTAGGCTCAGTGATATCTAAAGCAAAAACCTGGTTGAATTCAGATATTGATTCTAACTCCAAAGTAGAAATTGAAAACTTAATTAATAATAACGAATCAGAGCTTATAGAATCTTTTTATAAAGACCTTGAGTTTGGAACAGGTGGTTTAAGGGGTATAATGGGTGTTGGAACAAATCGTATGAATATATATACTGTTGGAATGGCAACCCAGGGCTTAAGTAATTATTTGAAAAAACAATTTAGCAACAAAACTAAAATTAAAGTTGCCATAGCATACGATTCAAGGAATAATAGTAAACTATTTGCAGAAAAAACAGCTAGTGTACTTTCTGGAAATAATATAAAAGTCTATTTATTTGAAAGCTTACGCCCTACCCCGGAATTATCGTTCGCAATAAGAGAGCTTAAATGCCAAAGTGGAATAGTTATAACTGCTTCTCATAATCCTAAAGAGTATAATGGATACAAAGTTTATTGGGAAGATGGAGGGCAGATTATAAACCCACACGATAAAAATATAATTTCTGAAGTTCAAAACATTAAAAATATTAGTGATATTCAATTTGATGATAGCCTAAAAAACCTGGAGATTATTGGTGATGAAATTGATGAGAAATATATTAATGAACTGACAAAACTATCATTAAACTCCGGTGTTATTTATAAACAAAAAAATCTTAAGATAGTTTATACTCCAATACACGGGACTGGTTTTGAATTAGTTCCGAAAACACTAAAAGCATACGGATTTGATAATATATACGATGTTGAAGGCCAAAAAACACCTGATGGTAATTTTCCAACTGTTAAATCACCTAATCCCGAAGAACCTGCAGCCCTGGAGCTTGCTTTAAAAAAAGCAAAAGAAGTTGATGCTGACATTGTAATGGCTACAGATCCTGATGCTGACCGTGTTGGTATTGCTGTTAAAGACAATAATGATGAATTTATTTTGTTAAATGGGAATCAGGCAGCTACATTATTAATAAATTATTTAATTAGCCAATGGAAAGCAACAGGCAAATTAAAGGGAAAAGAATACATTGTTAAAACAATTGTAACAACCGATCTTTTAAAAGATATTGCCGATAATTACAATGTTGATTGTTATGATGTTTTAACAGGATTTAAATATATAGCAAACATTATTAAACAACATGAAGGTAAAAAACAGTTTATAGGCGGTGGTGAAGAAAGTTATGGTTATTTGGCCGGAGAATTTGTGCGCGATAAGGAT
>DAOVYZ010000130.1 GCA_030635365.1 Bacteroidales bacterium | reverse complement strand
TAGTGTTTTAGTGGCAAAAAAAGAATAGCCACAAACCTGTCTGCCGAACAAATTCTTTGACAGGCAGGGACACCAACCTGCTTGCCAGCAGGCAAGAACACAAAATTTACACTAAAATCAACATTTATTTATATCATAGCCAAATTAAATTATTTATAAATGGACAACAATACCTGTATAATATATTGTAAGTGTGGGGCAGGGGTATATTCAGATAAAGAATCTGAAACATTAGAAAATACTCTAAATGAATTTCAGTTGGACGTTTATGAACTGCATGATTTATGTGCTATTTCATTAAGCGACAAAGAAATTTTAAACTTAATAGAAACGAAATACGATCATAAGATAATTATTGCTTGCTATCCGAGGGCTATAAAAAATTTATTGAAACAAAACGGAATTGATTTTACAAATTATACTGTTTTAAAAATCAAAAGAGAAACGGCCAAACAAGTTATTGAAAAACTAGACAGTCAATTTGAGTTACCAAAGGGAGTAGCGAATTATAAAACAAAAGAGAGTGAGCTGGAAGTACCTGCATGGTATCCCATAATTGATGAGTCACGCTGCAATTTGTGCGGGAAATGTTTTAGGTTTTGTATGTTCGGAGTGTATCAATTCGATAAGAAAAGCCTTAAGGTTGTTAAACCTTTATCCTGTAAAAATAACTGCCCTGCCTGTGGGCGTAATTGCCCTACTTCTGCTATCATATTTCCCCGCTTAAAAGAAAATTCGGTTTTAGCCGGCGACGAACCAAACGATGAAACAATTGTTTCTAAATCAGCAGGCAATAAAAGCTTGCTTGAAAATATAACTGAGCGCAATAAGAACAGAAAAAGCATATTCAGGGGAGATGTAATTCAGCAGGCAGAAGAAGAAAGAAGAAAAGCTATGGAAGAACATAAAAAGAGTATTGGAGAGTAATGTTTTTATATGACATAGATAAAAGATAAGAATAAAAGAAAAAACAGTGTTATAATATAAAAAATCACAAATATCAACATACAATTGACAAATAATACTCAAAAATCAATAATTAAAATTCAAAATAATTGTTTTAAGTTTTGAGTAATTGGATTTGTGATTTAATTGGAATTTATTATTTGTATTTTGGTTTTTGATTAATACAATTTAATTCTTAAGAATATTATCTGGCTAATAAAGAATAAGCAATGCTAAAGAGATTACTATTTAAAACAAATAAAAGATGTCTGTATAAGTTTATTTATAATCTTGGAATAAAAGGGGCGATTAGCTTTAAACGATTTCAAAAACGATTAAAAAAAGGCAATTTTTTTCCTGCTTTTCATTTTATTTCTGTTACTGATGATTGCAATTTGAAGTGCCAGGGTTGTTGGGTAACAGGCAAAACTAAAAATGAGAGTATGGATCCTGAAATGCTGGATCAAATAATTACACAAACAAAAAATCAAGGTTCTTATTTTTTTGGCATATTAGGGGGAGAACCCTTAATGTACAAACCATTATTTGAGGTATTTGAAAAACACAAAGATTGTTACTTTCAATTATTTACCAATGGAACGTTACTAACACAAAAAGTGGCGGAGAATTTAAGAAGTTTAGCCAATGTTAGCCCATTAATTAGTTTTGAAGGCGATAAAGAAATTGCTGATATCAGGCGTGGAGGGGTGGATGTATATAAAAAGACACAAAATGCTATTATGAATTCTACCAGGGCAGGATTAGTAACAGGAGTGGCAATGAGTGTTTGCAAATCAAATCTTGACTTAGCCTTATCAGAAGATTTTATTCAATCATTGATTAAACAGGGAGTAATTTATCTTTGGTATTATATTTATCGTCCGGTTGGAGAAGATTCATCAGTTGAGCTTAGTTTGTCTATAGAGGAGATTCAAAAGTTACGGTCGTATATGGTAACAGCACGGACAAAATATAAAATTGTAATAATTGATGCATATTGGGACGAGGAAGGAAAGGGTTTATGCCCGGCTGCTTCAGGTTTAAGCCATCATATTAACGCTTCCGGTTATATTGAGCCCTGCCCGGTAATCCAATTTGCAAGTGATAATGTAAGTGATGCCCCTTTGGTTGATATCTATAAAAACTCTGAATTTTTGAAAGGGATTAAAACCGAGATACCCCCAAAAACGACAGGATGTATTATTATGGATGATCCCAAATGGTTGGTAAGTTATGTAAATAAAAATAATGCAAAAGATACATCAGGACGTGGTAACGAAGCAGAGCGGTTAAGCTCAATGCCAATTGTGCCAAGCCATGGTTCGGGCGTTCCCATTCCTGAGAAAAACAGAATGTATAAATTTGCTAAAAAGAGGGCATTCTTTGGATTAGGTGCTTATGGATAGAGATATGGAAAAGAAGGAAAGTTTATTAAAAGTACCGGGGGATGTTCAAACTCGCCAAAAAATGCGCGATGAGGCAAAAATGCTTATAAGCCGGGAGAATATATTACCGCCGGTAAGTATGGAAACCCTTCAGGATTTTGCCGGAGAACTGATTAATAAACTAGATATCTCCGATAAATATTTAGATTTTGCAAAAGTATTGATAGGAAATGAAACCTGGCGTACAACAGTTCAGACTATCCCATTTAACCGAAGAATATTACTTTTACCTCAGTGTTTAAAACACAATGCCGAATGTAAAGGAACACTTGATGAAATGGGCTTGAGTTGCGCAGGATGTAAAAGATGTTTGATTGATGATATTTTAGATGAAGCAGAAAACTTAGGATATACAACCCTTGTAGCTGAAGGTACCCCGATTATATTAAAATTAGTAGAAGAGGGGTCGATTGATGCTGTTATTGGGGTGAGTTGTATGGAAGCATTGCAGGAATCGTTTGATCCGGTATCCAGGGCTGCCATTCCCGTATTAGGTATTCCTCTATTATTTGATGGATGCGTAAATACAGAGATAGATTTAAACTGGCTACTAGATGAAATTAGATTGAATGGGCAGAACGATAACATTCCTTTGTCAGTTCCATTATTAAAAAATAAGGTAAACGATTATTTTACTGATAAAAAACTGGAGGAGCATTTTACTGGCACTAATGATGTGGATAAATATGCCCGTGAAATGATGTCTGTAGGAGGACAGCGAATGCGCCCTTTAATGTCAGTTTTGAGTTACCTTGCATATTCGAATAAAGAAAAAGAAAATATCGTAGCCTCAATTGCAATGATAATTGAGTGTTTCCATAAAGCATCGCTTATACACGATGATATTCAGGATAATGCCGGTCAACGATATAATACAGGGACACTTCATAAAAAACATGGGGTTCCGGTAGCAATAAATGTAGGCGATTATTTAATTGGAAAAGGGTATCAAATTCTTGCGAAATTGCCCATTAAGAAAGAAACAATTGCTAAATGCCTTCAGATGGTATCATTGTCACATATCAATATTACACAAGGGCAGGGTGCAGATATTACCATTGTTCAACAAAATCAATTGTTTACCACGGAACAGGCAATCGAAATATTTAAACTCAAAACGGGCGAAGCAATAAAAGTAGCTCTTTTGCTCGGTGCTATTGTTGGAGAGGCTAACGAAAATGATATAAGGATCCTTGAAATATTTGCTGATGTATTCGGTATTGCCTATCAGGTACGTGATGACCTTAATGAGTTTTATGAATGTGATGTACAGGAAAAAATTAGCGATTATCCAATACTAATGGCACTTTTATATGAGAATAACCAAGGACTTAATGTTTTAAGCAATTTAAATGTAAAAGAATTCAGGGCGGAAATAGAGAAACTAAATCTTTTGCCTAAAGCAGAAGATATTCTGCAAATATATATCAACAACTGTTATGCAGAACTTGATAAACTCAAAAATCTTAGATTGAGGTTAAGTTTATATGGAGTAATGGGAAAAGTATTCAAAACCACGAATTCTGATGGTAAAAAGGAGTCATAAGCCAATATACCGGCAATTTATTGAAGATTTAAAACGAGGGTTTAGTTCGTTAGATGATAGTATACAGGACGAAATAAAAAAGTTTATTACAAGCCGGCAGCACAAGAGTGGTGGATTTACAGGCCGGTCAGGGAAACCCGATTTTTACTATTCCCTTTTCGGGATTTGGTTGAGTATGGTCACAGATTTAGAGCATGTTATTGAAAATTGCAAAAAGTATATTAACACTCAAAACAAACCCGGCGAAACTATAGATAAAATGGCTTATATGATGATAAATATAAGTTTATCCGGACAACAAAAGCAAATATCAGTTTTCTCTATTCTCAGAAAAATATATAAGGATAGAAAAAGAATTGACCTGTCCTATCGCTTTTTTCTATTAATGTTAATACTTGACGCAAGAAATAAGCATCAGGCAATTTTCCGCTTTATTGCCCGTATTTGGTTAATGTTTTACAAAATAAATGATAATATTCCTTGTAGTATATTAGCAGCATTGGCGTTTGTTAAGAAGCGAGTGGGAATGGAATTTGAAAAAGAGCAAAAAAAATTGCTATCATGTTTTGCTGACGGAAAGGGCTTTGCTTCTTTTGAGAATGGAAGTAATAGCGATTTATTATCAATAGCAGTAGCTTTGTTTGTTTTAAAGGATATTAATTATGATATAAGGCAAATTGCCCCGGATTGCCTGAAATTTGTAGAGCAAAATTACGACTCAGGAGCATTTTTATCGGGCGATGGAGATAAAACCCAAGACCTGGAATATACATTTTACGGGCTTCTTGCTTTAGGATCTTTAGTAAAATAGTGATTGTGGGGAAATTAGGTGTTTTATATAGTGTTATATTTGTTTATGAAATTGAGAATTTTGATAGTATTTAAATAACAAATCGCAAATAACAAATTACAATTAATTAACAAAACACAAGGTTCGAAAACTTGATGTTTATTTTGAGTTTGATCATTAAAATTTAGAATTTGGATATTATTTGTTGATTGAATATTGTTATTTGGAGCTTTATAAAAGATTTAGATTGTGTAAAAAATGTAATGGCTACTAACCTTCAAAATAGATTTAAAGAATTATCTGATCAACTTCTGGAACAGATGAATCAGGATGGATTCTGGACCGGTGAATTATCATCAAGTGCACTTGGCGTTGCTGTTGCAATTGCAGCTTTGCATTTCGAGAATTGCGATGAAAACCACAAGGAAATATCAAAAGGGCTGGATTGGTTATTACATACTATTAACGATGATGGAAGTTATGGAGATACTCCCGATAGCGAAGGGAATATAAGTACAACACTGCTGGTTTATGCAGCAGTAAATTTATATGCACGTGAAGATCATAAATTGACAGGATTGCAAAAAAATATGGCAGATTATTTATTAAAATCTTCAATAGATGTTACATCTAACCAGGTTTCTAAAGCTATATTAGCCCACTATAAAAAAGATTATACATTCTCGGTACCTATCCTCACAATGTGTGCATTATGCGGTATACCCGGTAAAAATGCATTTAAATACATACCACAACTGCCATTTGAGTTGGCCTTATTGCCACGCAAATTTTACCGAATGCTTAATTTAAGTGTTGTAAGTTATGCAATACCGGCACTTGTAGCTGTAGGAGTTGTTATATTTAAAAAGAAATCATCGAATAAATTCTGGCACTGGATAAGGAAAAACTCAGTAAAAAAAGCATTATCTGTTTTAATTAAATTAGTACCGGAAAGCGGTGGATTTCTTGAAGCAATACCCCTCACGGCATTTGTATCCTTAAGCCTTATTAATGCAGGTTATAAAGATATGGAAGTAGTACAAAAAGGAATAGCATTTTTAAAAAGGGCACAACGAAACGATGGCAGCTGGCCAATTGATATTGACCTTTCCACATGGGTTACCAGCTTAAGCATAAAAGCGCTTCGGACAAAACTAAATGATGTACTTACAACCGCTCAAAAAGACAAATTAACAGAGCACCTTAAGGCAGTCCAAAATAAAAAAATACATCCATTTAATGGGACAGGCCCGGGAGGTTGGGGGTGGACTAACTTCTCAGGATCGGTCCCTGACGGAGACGATACCCCGGGGGTAATATTGGCACTCCTCCAGTTACAACCAAAAGAAAAAATAAAAAATGAAGTATTGGCAGGAGGCAACTGGTTACTAAAACTGCAAAACAACGATGGAGGATTTCCTACCTTCTCAAAAGGATGGGGGAAACTGCCATTTGACCAAAGCTGCGCCGATCTAACAGGGCATAATCTGCTTGCCATATCCACGTTGATTGGGCATTACGGAAATGAATTGAAGAAATCAAGGAAAAGAGCTTATATCAAATCCTTTAGCAAAGCACTAAAATATTTACAAAAGCAGCAACAGCCAAATGGTTCATGGTTGCCATTGTGGTTTGGTAACCAGGGAACAGCCGATCATACTAATCCTGTTTATGGAACAGCAAGAGTTCTGACATACATGAATGACATTCTATTACAAAACTGGCTAGAGAGTTCTCTAAAAAATAAAATACAAACTATAATTGATTCAGGCGTTGAGTTTTTACTAAAAATACAGAACAAAGATGGCAGTTGGGGAGGAGGTGAATCAGTTCCGGGAAGTATGGAAGAAACAGCATTGGCAGTATCGGCAATGCTACCATCGAAAAACACAGCAGCCTGTCAAAAAGGATTCGAATGGTTAGGTCAATATTACAAACAAAACAGCTTAAAGCCGGCACCCATAGGTTTATACTTTGCATCACTTTGGTACAGCGAAAAAATGTATCCCCTAACAGCCTATCTCGAATCCATTACAAGAATATCAAACTAATTCCAATCCTGACAGGTTTTAAAAACCTGTCAGGATTTTTTGTAAAACTTCATTAAAATATCAACACAAACTCCTTCACCTTAATTCTTTTTTGTAAATTCATACCTGCAAAAATAGACGAGATAGACAGAACTGATTCCTTTTATGGAAAAGTTACAGGTAATGCCATTTTTGGTGCGTTGTAAAGGAAGTTTGCTTATAAAAAGTTATCTTTGTATAAAAATTGTGAATATGGATTCAATTAGAATTGAAATATTAAACCCAAAAGCAATAAAACTACTGAAAGACCTTGCCAAGTTGAAATTAATCAAAATATCTGACTCGTCTGATAGAAAAAGCAAATTCAAAAAGCTTCTTGAGAAGTTGAGGGCTAAATCTGATGAAACTCCATCTTTAGAAGAAATTGAAAAAGAAGTTGAAGCTGTCAGAAAAGCCAGATATGAAGAAGAAAATTAAGATTATTCTTGATACTAACATTTGGATTAGTTTTTTGATAACGAAATCAATGAAAGGTATTGATAAGCTTGTTTTTGATAACAAAGTAGTTCTGCTTTTTAGTGATGAGCTAATGACAGAATTCATAGATGTAACTAGCAGAGAAAAGTTGAAAACATATTTCACAAAAGAAGACATTGCATCTCTTATTGACCTTATTGACGATTATGGAGAAATAGTTAAAGTTAAAAGTAAGGTTGATATTTGTCGAGACAAAGAAGATAACTTTTTATTATCTCTGGCAAAGGATGGTAAAGTTGACTATCTAATAACTGGAGACAAAGATTTGCTTGTTATTGAAATGTTTGAAAAAACTAAAATTATTAGCTTGACTGGCTTCCTTGAAAAATATAAATAAAACTGGCACAACCCTAATGGCGCAAGTCTGTGGCTTGTGCCTTTGTTCTTATAAGTCCTTTGGCTGTACTCCGGCTAAAACCTTAAATCCGCAAGTCACGGGGTGACTAAATGATATAAAGACTGTTATGCACATCTGTTCTTGTCAAGTCACCCCGTGACTATCAGTCCATTAGATGGTTTGCTGCGGATTTAAGGTTTTAACGAGTGCTATTAACCCCGATGGTGCCGACTTGCCTGTCTACTAATCAATGTCAATTAGTTAAGAAAATTGATCTTTCAAAATTGAACAGTAAATTAAAAGAAAATATGAAAATAAAGGGGGGATAGTTGATTTTTGCGGTCATCCTAAAAACAAATCAGAACTTTTTGTTACTTTTGGGTAAATAATTCAATTTATAGTATACCAAATGAATATAAAACTTACCGATAAGCATAAAATAAAGGTCAAAGAATCAGACGATATATTTGAAGTTATGCGGCATATATTGCTTCGTGACAACAAAATAGACCGTGAAAAAGAACATTTCTGGTTAATATGTATGGCAAATAACAACCTTATAGTTAATATAGAACTGGTTAGCTTGGGAAGTGTGAATGCAGTAACTGTAAAACACATGAATGTATTTAGGGTAGCCGTATTAAAAGGGGCAGTAAAAGTAATCCTGTGCCATAACCACCCAAGTGGGGAAATGAAACCCTAGGAAGCCGACAAAGATTTAACCGACCGCTTAATACAGGTAGGGC
>DAOVYZ010000410.1 GCA_030635365.1 Bacteroidales bacterium | reverse complement strand
ATATTAATCCTTCGGTTAAAAATATTAATGGACAACAAAATGCTTGTGGAATATCTTTACAATTTAACTTTTGATTCCATTTAACATTTTATAACAAAATATGTTTTATTATTATTTGTAATTATATTTATTTAGGCTTTTCATAAATTTTAAACTATTGTTACAATGCGTAAATATTTTTTATTATTATTAATTTTTGTTTCACAGATTATTACTGTTTATGCTAATGTCGATAAACATGTTGATGATACATTAACTTTCAATTCAAATTTAAGCTCAAATCTTGATAGCCTGATTAATTTATGGTATGTTAAAAATGCTATAAAAACGGACTATTCAACTGTAAAAGACACAAATGCAGTAATTCCAGAGTTTCCTGACTCAATTTATATTGAAAGGCTACAAAACATTCCTTCTATAATTGATTTATCATACAATAAAATAGTTCGAAATTACATCCATGTTTATACTAAGCAAAGAAGGAAGAGTGTTGAAGCAATGATTGGAACTGCTGATTACTATTTTCCTAAAATAGAAGAAATATTTGAAAGTTACGGCTTACCAACTGAGTTAAAATACATGGCTATTATTGAATCGGCATTAAATCCGCGTGCTGTATCAAGGGTTGGTGCTACGGGCATGTGGCAATTTATGTATGGTACAGCCCGCATGTATGACCTGACTGTTAACTCATATGTTGACGAACGCAGAGACCCTATAAAATCAGCCCATGCTGCAGCTCTATTCATTAAAGATTTGTATGCCATGTTCAACGACTGGACTCTTGTTATTGCTGCTTATAATTGTGGTCCCGGAAATGTTAATAAAGCTATAAGGCGCTCGGGAGGAAAGCGTGATTTCTGGGAGATTTTTTATCGCCTGCCAAGAGAAACCCGAGGTTATGTTCCTGCATACATTGCAGCAACTTATACAATGAATTATTACCAAGAGCATAATCTTGCTCCAAAATTTTCTAAGATCCCAATCTCAACCGATACTATTATAATTTCTGATAATTTGCACTTAAAACAAGTCTCAGAAGTTTTAAATATACCCTTAAAAGCATTACGCGATCTTAATCCTCAATACAAAATAGATATTATTCCTGCGAAAGGAACTTGTTATTCCTTAACTATTCCTACCAATTCTATTGGATCATTTATAGATCAACAAGATTCTATTTTTGCTTATAAAGACTCTGTATTTTTTAATGCTGATAATACAATTAAAAATCCAAAGCGTTCTTATTATGTACCTCAGGCTCCTACAAATAGAGATAAGATTATATACACTGTAAAGTCAGGCGACAATATTGGATTTATCTCGGAATGGTACAATGTTAGAACTTCTGATATTCGTTATTGGAATAATATACGAGGTAATTTAATTCGAGTAGGGCAAAAACTTAATATTTATGTGCCTAAAGGAAGCAAAGGAAAGTATGCCAATATTAATAAACTATCTTTTGAAGAAAAACAGAAAAAAATTGGTAAAAGTACTCAACCCCTAGTAGCAAACAAATCTGAATCATTAGATAAAAATTTTGTTTATTATAAAGTACGTTATGGTGATACATTATGGGAAATTGCAAAAAAATATCCCGGTATTTCAGAAAATGATATTATGAAGTTGAATAATATTAGTAATGGAAGGTCTTTAAAAGCCGGGCAATATATTAAAATTAAATCCAAGAGTTAAATAATCTCAATTCCAATTGCTAAGACATCATCTACTTGTGATTGTTCTCCTTTCCAATTAATAAATGTTTCATGTAGGATTTTTTTCTGTTCTGCCATATCTTTTTCGTGCATCTCTAAAAGAAGCTCTTTTAAATTTCCTATCCTAAACTTCTTCTTATTAGGCCCACCAAATTGATCAACATAACCATCAGTAAACATATAAAAAAGATCACCTGATCTTATTTCAAAAGTATGATTGGTAAAAGAATTAATAGATTTCTCAGAAACACCAATTGGCATTTTATCTGCCTTAATTATATGTAACATATGATCTCTTATATGATATAAATGATTATATGCTCCGGCATATTCAATCTTCATTTCTTCATAATCAATAACTACTAAAGACATATCCATTCCATCTTTGGATTTATCAATTTGATTGGCGTGGACTAAGGTTTTTAAAATCTTTTTCCTTAATTGATTTATAATCTCATTAGGTTTAATATACTTTTCATCAAAAACTATTTCATTTAAAAAATTGATGCCTATTATACTCATAAAGGCTCCTGGCACTCCGTGACCTGTGCAATCTGCAACAACAATCACCGATTTTTTACCAATATCTGCAACCCAATAAAAGTCTCCACTAACAATATCTTTAGGTTTAAACAAACAGAAACCCTTTCTTAAAACCTTTTGTAAGGTTATTTTATCCGGGAAAAGTGCAATTTGGATGTGTTTAGCATATTCTATACTATCAGTAATATCCTTGTTTTGCTTTATTATTTGATAGTTTTGGGATTCTGTATATTCCTTCTGGCGCCTAATCTCATCTCGTTGTGCTTCTATCTCATCCCGTTGTGATTCAATCTGATCTCGTTGTGCTTCAATTTCTTCTTTCTGCTGATGAATTTCAGAATTACGATGTACCAAAAGCAAATTCTTCTTTTTCCTGAATTTACTTATATTATAAAGAATTACTAATAAAAATCCTAAAACTCCTATTCCTAATAAAACAATGATATTTAATATACTCTTTTGCCTTTTCTGTTTCCTCAGGAGTTCTATCTCTTGCTGTTTTTTATCACTATTATATTTGATTTCCAATTCAGCAACGCGAGAATTAGTTTCTTTATTAATTCTTATGTTCTTAAGCTCATAAAACTTTTCTAAATAAAAAAGTGCTTTTTCAATATTCCCAATCTCCTTATTTACTCCATACAGAATTTCATAATTCACCTCAAGTGTTATTAAATAGCCTAATGAATCGCAAATTTCGATACTCTTATCACAATAATCAATTGCTACATTATAATTCCTTAATTTTAGATTTATGCCTCCTAAATTTAGATAAGAAGTAGAAATCCCATCCCAATCTCCTAAACCTAGCTCTATATCTAAAGATTTCTTATAGTAATCTCTAGCTTGCGCAAATAAATTCAAATATTCATGTAGTACCCCTAAATTATTGTATGAACTACTTAAGCCATGGGCATCATTTAATCGTTGATTTATTTCTAAGGATCTTTTATAATAATCAATCGCTCGCTCATAATCATCCAATGCACGATATACAATTCCCAAACTATTAAATGCTCTAGCAATATCCGTTTCATTTTGTTGTTTTACTCTTACATCAAGTAACTTTTTAAAGTAATCGAGTGAAATATCATAATTACCCTGATAATAATAAGCTTCACCTAATATTTCATAACAATATGTAATAATATATACACTATCTGCTTTTTCCGCATATCTCAAAAATTCATTTGCATATTTTATAGCTTTCTCGGGAGAGTTTAAAATATAATTATCAATTAGCACATAATAAATATTATTTTTTTTTGCCCCAGAAGTTTTTCTTAAACGATTTTCTAATGAATCAACATTTATACTTTGTGGATAACAATTACCAACTCTTATTATAGCGATAACAGAAAAGAATAAAAAAAGAAAAACCAGCAATCGTTTTTTCATATTAGCAATTACGGAATAAAATTTATGTCAATATGTGAATTGCTTACGTAAAAATAGTAAAAAGGATACAGATATCCCCTTTTCTGTCAAAATCAAAAAGAGGCTGTCCAAAAAGTCTTTGTGTGCCTTTGCGTTTCCTTTGCGCTACTTTGTGGTATAATGACAAAATGTTGTTACACAGAGTTTCACAAAGAAGACCCAAAGTTTCGCAAAGTAGAAAAAACTACAATTCTTT